>JBBPYT010000073.1:0-10096 GCA_038199665.1 Hyphomicrobiales bacterium | reverse complement strand
CGGCAGGCCGAGAGCCTGGAGGGGCGCTATGCTGGCCACGTACTCGGCAGCGGTCAGTTCGAAGGGCCAGAGCGTCACGTCGGTGTTCAGGCGATACCGGCAGGCGACCCGGCGTTCGCGCTCGAGGTAGGTGGCGTCGAGATAGGATCCGCGAGCGATGCGCTGCCCGTCACGCAATGCGGGGTCGCCATAGGGCGCACCGAACTTCGCCAGGAGCACCGACGGGGTCGGGGCAAGGTAATTGGGGACGAGCTGCTCGAGCAGGTTTGTCGTGAACTCCGGAAACTCATGCTTGATCTTCAACTGCACGCGCGCCGCCAGGAACGCCGTACCTTCCAAAAGGCCGCCGATCATCGGATCCGAACGGCTGCCGACGAGCCCGCCGAGCCGTTCGGCGATGCCGGGATATTCGTTGGCGAAATCCTGCGCCTGTTCGTAGAGAAGTAGCAGTTCCCTATTGTAGAGGTCCAGGAATTCGCGGTTCATGAGCGGCGGGCCACGTGCTACAGGCGGCTGATCGAAATGTCGCCGGTATCCACCTGGACGTCGGCCACGAACTCCACCGGCACGGCGAGCGGATCGCACAAGAGGTCGGCGTGAATGAGGAACCTGATCTTGAGATCTGCGGCGTCCACGCTGGCGTCCCGCTTGACCACGATTGACGCCTTAAGGAGGCGCGGCTCGTAGGTCTGCAGTGCGGTCCTGATTTCCGCCGTTATGTCGCCGACACCAGCTTCGTCGATCGAACGGTGGGTGATATCGGGCAAGCCATAGTTGAGGATCGACCCGCGCACGTAGTCGAAGCCCGTGAGATCGAAAGACGAACTCAGGCTGACTGTGTTCATGAGGATTTCGAGATCCGCGGACACTTCGCGACGCAGAAGATGCTCGCTGATCGCCGAGCGAGCGCCGCCGCGCCGTCCCGCGATGACCCGCTCCCCGCTTTGGTCGCGGAGATCGAGCCTTTTCTTGGCGTCCCGCGCCTCGTGGGAAGCGCGGAACACCTGTTTCAAGGGAGTGCTGACACGGTTCTTCTCCGCCGTGGTGACCATGTTCTTGTCCCCCGCGAGGACGGCAAGTCTTCACAAGGAAGCCACCGTCCGACTCACCGCATGTCCCCTTGGCGTCCCGGGCCGGGGTGCTACGGCCCTGGCCGTCAGGCTGAAGCTACGCGCTGGCGTTCGCCGCGATATCAAACTTCCATTCCTTGGTCGAATCCGAACCGCCCGTCGAGGCTTGCAGGGCGTAGGTGTAGTGGAACTCGCGGAAGTTGAGGGTAACGTTCTCGGTAAGACGGTCTTCCCCGCCCGATGCGCCGGCCGAGATGGAAGAGACGATAAGCTCCTCGAACTCGATCTTCATGTACTCAAGAGGTGCCGCATCCTTGTCGCCACCAGCCTTGCGCACGGTCAAAGTACCCTTGTCGATGTGCTTCCCCACACAGCAGAACTGCATCAGCGTCGCGCTCGCGGCGTCGACGTATTTTGTCAGGCTGATGTCCTGGACGTTGACCTTCCCGGCGCCGCCGCCTTGGCCGAAGTGCGTGCTGCCGGGCTGGCTCATGCCCCAAGACCAGGCCAGTATGTCCATCGCCTTCTTGTCCTTCATCGTCTTGTCTTGGGACTCCCCTTCGACGTCCGTGAGTTCGAGGAAAATGTCTACCGCCATGTTACCCTCCTGATGTAAAAATGCTGGTCAGCATTGCGTGGTCTTGCGGCGAGCAAGCCTTGGGTGTCGAAACGATGGCGACATCATTCACGACAGGGAGCCAAACAGCGCTGAGCAGGTCACGCACCCCGCACCGAACAGAACAGAGCGAAGCGCTTTCGGCCACAGCGCCGATAAGTGAGCCGAACCGGACAGTAGGATGCCTATCGGCGATACTTCGACTCGCCATCCTGGAACCGGGCGGGCCGTCTTGAGCAGGTGCAGCAACCCCACTTGGTCGCCGGAGGACCAGGCGCCGGGGGAACCTCCTCCGGGGCCGGTCGGTGACGCTCAGGCGCCTCCGGGCAAGCGTGAGACGAGGCTCAGTCCGATATCCATGCCCTCCAGCTGGTAATGAGGGCGAAGGAAGAACTTGGCGGAATAATAGCCTGGGTTTTCTTCGTTCTCGAAGACCTCGACCTTCGCTGCGGCGAGCGGCTTGCGGGCCTTCATGGCTTCTGTGGAATTGATCGGGTCGCCATCGATGTACCGGCTGATCCAGTTTTGCAGCCAGCGCTGCAATTCCGCTCGTTCCTTCGTCGCTCCGATCTTGTCGCGAACCATGCATTTCAGGTAGTGCGCGAAGCGCGACGTCGCGAACATGTAGGGGAGACGCGCCGAGAGATTGTCGGATGCGGTCGCGTCGACGGAGTCGTACAGCTTGGGCTTGTAGAGCGACTGGGCGCCGATGAAGGCAGCCTTGTCGGTGTTCTTGCGATGAATGAGGGGGATCAGGCCCGCCTTCGCCAATTCGGCCTCGCGCCGGTCGCTGATCGCGATTTCGGTCGGACATTTGAGGTCGACACCGCCGTCGTCGGTCGGGAAGGTGTGGGTCGGCAGGTTGATGACCTCGCCGCCCGACTGCACGCCGCGGATGCGGGTGCACCAGCCGTATTCCTTGTAGGCGCGGTTGATGTTGACCGCCATCGCATAGGACGCGTTCATCCAGGCGTATTTCTCGCCTTTGTGGCCGTCGGTCTGCTCCTCGAACGCGAATTCCTCGACCGGCTCCGACTTGGCTCCGTAAGGTTGCCGGGACAGCACGCGGGGCAGGCAGAGCCCCACATAGCGGGAATCGACGGCGTCCCGGAGCGACTTCCACGCCGCATAGTCCGGCGTGTCGAAGATCTTGCCGAGGTCGCGGGGATTGGACAGTTCGGTCCAGGCATCCATGCCGAGCAGCGTCGCATCTGCGGCGGCGAAGAACGGCGCATGCGCGGCGGCCGCGATCTTGCTCATGTCGCGCATGAGCTGAACGTCGGTCGGCTGATGACTGAAATAGTAATCCGCGACCAGGCAGCCGTAGGGTTCGCCGCCGAGTTGGCCGAACTCTGATTCGTAGACCTGCTTGAAGAGCGGGCTCTGGTCCCAGCGCGCCCCTGGGTAGAGCCTCAAATGTTTGTGCAGCTCGCCCTTCGAGGCATTCATGACGCGGATCTTGAGACCCGAATCCGTTTCCGAATTGAACACCAGGTAATGGAGACCGCGCCAGGCACTTTCGATCTTCTGGAATTCCGGCGCGTGCAGGATCTCGTTGACTTGCGCGCTCAATTTTTCGTCGAGACGTGCGATCATCTCTTCTATGGTGTCGAGAACCTCGCCCTTGATCAGAGTGCTGTCGTCGAGGGCCTGCTGCACCAGAGTGGCGACCGCGTTCTCGACTTCCGACGCCGCACGCTCGCTTCGCGGCTTGAAGCTCTGTTGAAGCAGCGTCGCAAACTCGTCGGCATCCCGGGTCGCAACGTCCGCAGAGGCTGGTTTCTGTTCGGCGCTTTTAAGGTCTGCCATCGAACCACCGCTCCCTTAATGCTGCTGTTGCGCGTCGGCATCGCCTTCGCGCTTCGCCGTCCGCTCCTTTAGGGCGGACATGAGATCCGGATCGCTGAGCAGCTTCTTGATCTGGTTTTCGGCCGCCACCTTGCCGTCCATGTAGCTCAGCAGATTGGACAGCTGCTCCCTGGCCTTCAGCAGCTTGGCCAGCGCGGGCACCTGCCGGGCGACTGCGGCGGGGCTGAAATCGTCCATCTGGCGAAAACGCAAGTTGACCGAGAGTTTGGCGCCTTCGTCACCGCCGAGCTTGTTGTCGACCTTGAAGGAGGCGCCGGGCTCGATCGAGGTCAGGCGCTTGTCGAAATTGTCCATGTCGATGTCGAGGAACTTCCGTTCCGCCACGTCCGGCTTGGCGACTCCCGGATCGTTGCCCGAAAGATCGGACAAGACACCCATGACGAAAGGAAGCTCGATCAACCGTTCCGCATTGTAAGGGTCTTCGTAGGTGATGTGCACGCGCGGAGGCCGATTGCGACGGATGAACTTTTGGCCGCTGTCACTTGACATGAATTCCCTCCGGCGAAAAACAAAGACCAAGCAATGGCATCGCGATGCCGGGGATCTTGAAGACGATTTCCGTCCCCTGATCTAGCCTGCCGAATATTAAGCATTTCAGCACGTTTCAGCATCCGAGAGGGCAGAACTGACCTCTTTTGAGAACAGACGTCAAGAGGTGATTGGCTCCGGAGCGAAACCGGTTCGGAGGTAGATTCTTCTGCCTCGACGGCGCTGAAGTGGAGTGATCGCCGGAGCTCGGCGCGCCCTCGGGCTGGTACGCTGCTGTCGGCGAACGCTGCAGGTCACTTCCGCTTGGGCGAGATCTCCTTCAATAGGCTGAGGAAGTCGATCGCCGAC
This sequence comes from Hyphomicrobiales bacterium, assembly GCA_038199665.1. GTDB lineage: Bacteria > Pseudomonadota > Alphaproteobacteria > Rhizobiales > Beijerinckiaceae > Lichenihabitans. The sequence continues at coordinate 5,704 of JBBPYT010000073.1, read as the reverse complement.
AAGGCCCGCGCACGCTCGATCAGCAAGGGAATCGGGTTCGAGGGTTCCGCCACGCGATAAAAGACGGCGACCTGCTCGAGGAGCGCCATGGCCTCGGCCCGCGTGCGCGCCTCGGGCAACCGGTCCTCCTGGCGCGAGGACGATCCGGTCCGGTCCGGTCGGTTGACCTCGGCCGGGGGCTCCGGCGCCTCCGGCATCAGTTTCGAAAGACGCTCGATCGGAAAGGCCACCGAGGACTCCGCGCCGAAACTGATCTTGGCGTCGCCGACGACCTCGGGAACCAGGATGCGAATGATCTCGACGAAGCTCTTGCCGACGAGTTGCTCGGCCTGGCGGACGAGGAGCAGGGCTGGGCTGGAGGGTTCCTTGTGCGCCAGATAGTCGATCACCGAAGTGAGGACGGCCGCAGCATCCTGCGGTGTTGCGACGCGAGCGGGTCGAATGAGCGCGCCGGCGGCGTCGGAATCGGGGCCTTCCGGCGTGCGAGCGCGCTCCGCGTCCACGTCCCCGGACCGGTCCGAGCCGCTCCCGGTTTGGATCGCGGCGGCAGGATCGCGCTTGGCGACGAAACCATCGAGGAGTCTCAGCATGCTTTCCGTCAAGGGGGTTAACCGATCGAGACTGGGCGCTTCACCGAACCCGGCGTTCTCGATGCAGACGAGGCGGATCTGGACCACGGCGCTTCGCAGGCGTCGGGCATCGTCGCGCGTGGCGATCAGGTCCGGGAGGTCGGTTTCGGCGAAGGCGAGCTCGATGGCGGCCCGGTCCGGCGCGTCCTCCTGGGCGCGACGCGCAACCTCGCCCGCCGCGATCATGTGGCTGCGATAGCTCACCGCGCCGGCCCGCCGGCTGTGCACCAAAGGCACGTATTGCAGCGGCAGGATCGCGCTTGGCAGATCATCGAGCGTTTGCAGCACGGCGGTGCGCAAGCCTGGATCCCCGCCCGCGACGCGCGGGTGAATGTCACGCCAATGATCCTTGAGCAGATGGCCCGTGGCGGCGATGCAATCGGCGAAACCGCTCAGATTCCGGTCGAGAATGAACAGCTTGGCCATGATGGTCAGCAGCCGCAGGTCTCGGGTGCGGTCCAGCAGACGGCCCAACGCCTCGGTTTCCGCTTTGAAATCGATCGAGCTGCGATCGAAGGCGAAAAACGATTCGGGGAGCAGGCCCTCCATGCGGGCGACCAGGTTCAGGTAGTCCGGATCACCCTCCTGATCGAGATCCGGACCGCAGGGCTGCTCGTCGGACAAAGGCTGCTTCAACGCTTCGAAGTCGATCACGGCCATGGATGCTTTCCATTCGGTATCGTTGTATCGCCCGGTCTTAAGATCGTGACGCCGACGCGGCGTTCCCGTCGCCGGCAGCCATCCGGCCCGCCACGCCGTTCCGGCAATTGTGCCGTTTGGCTCGACGCGAGTCGACGGCTCCTGTACCGTTCCTCCACTTTACAATTCAGCCCGGCGTGGCCGCACGATGCCTACCCGCAAACAGAAGGGCCGCATAGCATCCCTGACGACGCCGTTGGGCGAGGACGTCCTCGTGGCGACCGGCTTCGCAGGGGAAGAGGGCCTGAGCCGCCTGTTCGAATTCCGCGTGACGGCGGAAAGCGATCAGGATGCCGTCGATCTCAAGTCGGTCATGGGGCACAACTGTGCTGTCACCATACATGCCTATGGCAAGGAGCGCTGTTTCAACGGGCTCCTGGTCGAAGCGCAGTGGCGCGGCGCCGGAAAGAACGACGAATCCTATAGTCTTGTCCTGCGACCATGGTTGTGGCTCCTGACGCAAACCGCGAATTGCCGGATTTTTGTCGATTCAACCGTGCCGGACATCATCAAATCCGTATTCCAGGGGCACGGACTCACAGACTACAAGTTCAGCCTGCAAGCCGACTACACGAAGCTCGAATATTGCGTGCAATATGGCGAGAGCGACTTTGCCTTCGTGTCGCGGCTGATGGAGCAAAACGGCATCTACTATTACTTCACCCATAGCGCCGACGCTCACACGCTGGTGCTCGTCGATGCTTCGTCCGGGCATAAGAAGGTCGAAGGGGATGGCAAAGTCGGCTACCATCCCGGCAGGGAAGGCTCGCTGATCGGCAAGGAGCACTTCCACGAGTTCACGAGCGAGCGCCGTTTGCGGACCGGCAAGATCACCATCAACGATTACGACTTCCTGCAGTCGAGCGCCGACCTGAAAGCCGAGGACTCCGGCGGCGAGGGCTACCTGCATGGCGACCTGGAAATGTTTAACTATCCGGGCAAATATCCCCGGTCCGGACCCCTCGTGACGAAGAAGCAGGACGATGGCACGACCTTGGCCAAGATCAGACTGGGTGCGAGCCAGGCGCTCGATCGGCGGCGCTACGCGCAAGGCGATGCCGCCAGTCTCTTCCCCGGCGGGGTCTTCACCTTGGAGCGGCACCTCGAGGACGGCGATTACGTCGTCATAGCGGCACAGCATCGTCTGGCGGCCGAAGCCTATCGTTCAGGCGGCGGTTCCGAGGGGCCGGAGATCTATGACGGCTCCTACGAACTGCAGCCCAATGATCGCGTCTTCCGGGCGCCGCTCGTCACGCCCCGCCCGCTCGTCCATGGCCCGCAAACCGCCAAGGTGGTCGGCAAGGACGGCGAGGAAATCGACGTCGACCAATATGGCCGGGTTCTGGTCCAGTTCTTCTGGGATCGCGAACAACGACCGTCACGCCGGGTCCGCGTGGCGCAGGTCTGGTCCGGCGCCAAATGGGGCGGGCAGGTCATCCCTCGCATCGGCCAGGAGGTGGTGGTCGAATTCCTGGAGGGAGATCCGGACCGGCCGCTGGTCGTCGGCACAGTGTACAACGACAAGATGCAGCTGCCCTACGAACTCCCGGCGAACCAGACGATGTCGGGCTTGAAGTCCAATTCATCCAAGGGCGGCAGCGGGTACAACGAATTCGTCTTCGAGGACAAGAAGGGTTCCGAGACGATCCGGATGCACGCCCAGAAGGATCATGAGGTCGTCATTCTCGACAGCGAAAGCCGCACCATCGGCGCCTCGTTCGAGAAGCAGGCCAAGGGCGACCCGTCCCGGTCGACAACCCTCAAGAAGGGCGACGACAAGCTCACCGTCGAGCAGGGCGACCACGTCACGACGGTGAGCGTCGGCGATCAGACCGTCGACGTGACAGCCGGCAACCAGACCGTCAAGGTCGGGCAATGCATCTCCATTACGGCCGGGCTCAAGATCGAGCTGACGGTCGGCCCGAGCAAGATCACGCTCGACCCGAGCGGCGTGACCATCAAGGCGCCGATGATCCAGCTCCAGGCGGATGGGGTGCTCAAGGCCCAGGCTCCCGTGGTGCAGGTCAATGCCGACGGGGTTCTGATGCTCAAGGGCGCGGTCACGATGATCAACTGAGGACCTCCATGGCTCGACTTCGTTTCACGACCGCGCAGGAGGTCCTCGAAGCGTTTCCGCCGGCACGGGATGACATCGGCGTCGCGCTGGGGGATGAACCGCCTCTCGCATGCCTCGACAGCTTGGCGAGGGGCGCGGCACCCGATGCGGCCCTGGCTTTCTGCTCCTATCTGCTGCCCAGGCGTGAAGCGGTCTCATGGGGCTGCCGATCCTTGCGCGCTCTTCTGCCCGGCCTCTCGGGCGGCCCCCAGCCGGCTCTCGAGGCGGCCGAGACCTGGGTTCGCGGGCCTGAAGATGCGTCCCGGCGAGCCGCGCTCAAGATCGGCATGAACAGCGACCCGACGGTCGCGACGACGTGGCTGGCCCTTGCGGCCGGCTGGGCGGGGGGCAGCATGGTGGAGGGTGAGCACGCCGTGCCTGCGCCCGCGCACCTCACGGCCAAGGCCATACGGGCCGCCCTGCTCCTGGGACTTGGCGCAGCCCCAGCCGAGGACCGCGCGCGCAACATCGGGGCCTGTGTCGCGATCGGCCGCCGCCTGGCCGAGGGCAAGGAGGTTTTTTAGGCGGCTTGTGCCGAGACCGGCCGGTTCACCCCGGAGAAAATCGGGCGGCGGGGCGCCAATTCTGGTAGGATTTTGTTTCAGCTGTCGGCGCATGCTTGCCGCGGAAGGATCTGCGGCCGTATCGGCCGCCGCCTGCGCCCGGCGAAACGTGAGAAATGCGTGATGGCACTGAGCCTGAGGATCGAGAACGCCAGCAGCCTGCCGGACGGAGGGCCGCTCGGTATCGAGGTGGCGGGCAAGCGCGGCGTCGACATCGGCCGTGACCAGCATCTCGACTGGACGTTGCCCGATCCGACGCGGTTCATCTCCGGCAAACATTGCGAAATCCGCTACAAGGACGGCGATTACTGGCTGCACGACGTTTCGACCAACGGTACGTTTCTGAATGGCAGCGAGGAGAGGATGCGATCTCCGCACAGGCTGCAAACCGGTGATCGGCTGGAGATCGGCGACTATCTGGTTGCCGTTCGGGTCGAATTGGAGGACGCCGCCGTTGCCAGGACGCCGGCGCGGCCGGCTCCTCGGGACGACCTGTGGAGCGTGGCGGAAAACGTTGCACCCCCGCTGGCCATCGACCCGCGCCGGTCGGGACCAGATCCCCCGCCGCCGCCGTTGGACTTTCTCGATCATCTCGTGGAAAGCTCGGGTCGCGCCAACGACGCGCTTTGGAACGATGGCGCGCAAGCCGCGGCGCGGGGCCGACCGAGGCGATCGGATCGTGACGACGATCTGGATTGGGCGGTCGAGACCCCGGCGCGCCCGCTTGCCGTTCCGCCGCCGCCGCATTCCCCGATTTCGCCGGAGCGTTCCCCCGAACCCGCCGTGGCTGAGGCGCCGATGCAGCCGCTGCATCGCGTGGTTGCCGACCGCTCCCCCACGCCGCCGGCCGACTTCGTGCGCCTGCTGGCCAAGGGCGCCGGCGTGCCCGAATCCGTCTTCGCTCGCCTCCCGCCAGCCGAATTGGCCGAGGAGATGGGGGTTCTCCTGCGCGTGATGGCCGACAATCTGAAGCAGCTTCTCACGGCCCGCAGCGAACTCAAGGACATCGTGCACGCCACGACGCACACCATGGTGATGGCGGCGGACAACAATCCGCTGAAGTTCGCACCCACGGTGGATGAGGCTCTGGCATTGATGTTCGCACCCGCCTCGGGCAGCTATCTCGATGCGCGTCGAACTATCGAGCAGAGCTTCAAGGATCTGAAGCATCACCAGATCCAGACCTATTCGGCGATGCAGGTGGCCATTGGCATGCTGGTCCAGGACCTCGACCCCAAAACCATCGAACAGGAGACCGAACCGGATCGCGGCCTCAGTGCGATGGTCGGGTCGCGTAAGGCGAAGTTCTGGGATGCTTATGTGGCGCGCTGGCGGATCAAGGTGTCCCGACATGAGGATGGCCTGCTTGGGGTCTTCCTCAATCATTTCGCTGAATGCTACGATCGTGCGAGCGGCAGGCGCCGCTAGATCGGCATCGGTCGGACGATTCAGCGCCAAGCCCGAGTCGGTGTGCGGGTCATCTGGAGCGGGCTCCAGGGGTCACGTGGTCGGGTTAACGCGCTTTTGAGGGTTGACGGGCTGTTTGTGGCAGGGCGTTGGTGTTTCTCTCGGATTGTTCGATTCGGGAGCGCGATCTAGGACGACTTTTCCCTGCCCAAGCCGCGGCTGCGGCCGCGGCTGGACCACTTTTCGGCAGTCTCGGACGCTCGCCAGTCCTGGCGGGTGGACTATCCCCT
>JBBPYT010000072.1:0-2753 GCA_038199665.1 Hyphomicrobiales bacterium | reverse complement strand
TGTCGGCAAGATCGACCTTGCGGGCCATGAGCTGATCGTTCAGCTGCGCGACCTGCTGCCTTAGGGCATCGACGGCCTGCTGGGCCGTAGCGGTCTCCGAAGCGATCCGGTCGTGTTCCGTGCTCGCTTCCGCAGTGGCCTTCTGAGCCGCTTCGCGCGCGGCCGTGGCCTGGACGAGCGCATCGCCCGCCTCTGCGGCTTTTGCTTCAGCGTCCTGGCGAGCTTTCACCGCCCCGGCAGCCGCAGCTTCCGCCGCCCTGCGTTCGGCTTCGGTGTCGGACAGAGATCCGGCGGCCGCCTGCTTTTTCTTCACTTCATCGTCGAGCTGCCGGTTCTGCTGCTGAAGCGTCGTTAGGAGGGCTAGCTCCTGGGCCCGTTCCGAGCCCGAACTCAAAAGGCTCCAGAAGAACAGCAGCCAGCCGATCAGCGCTAAAGCCGCCACGGCGAGGGTTAGCGGCCGAAGCAGCTCTTCATCATAGCTGGTCGCCATAATGTCGCGCTCGTCCAGAGGATCAAGCGAACGGTGCTGCTTACGGACTGGCATTGGCAAACGCTTTACCGGCCATGCGGGAGATCGTAGCTGGGCTGACATTAAAACGACGCGCCAGGTCGGCCTGGTTGGAGGTCTCAGCCGCGAGTGCCTGCAAGGCTTCTTCACGCTGAGGCTTGGTGAGTTTCGGCGGACGGCCCATGTGAACGCCGCGTGCTTTGGCTCGCCGGCGGCCTTCCCCGGTCCGGGCCCGGATCAGCTCGCGCTCGAATTCAGCCAAGCCCCCAAGTACGTTGAGCATGAAGCGCCCGTGCGGGGCGGTCGTATCCGCCCACCGATCGCTGAGGGAACGGAACCCGGCCCCGGTCTTTGTCACGCGGTCCAGAATGTTCAGCAAATCTCGCGTCGATCGCGCCAATTGATCGAGGCGGGTCACCATCAGGACGTCACCGGCAGTGAGAGCCGCCAATGCACGAGTCAACTCCTTCCGGTCTCCGTTCAAGCCGCTGGCGGTTTCGCGGATGATTTTCTCAGCACCAGCGGCCTTGAGAGCAGCCCGCTGCGCGTCAAGGGTCTGCCCCTCCGTACTCACCCGCGCATAGCCGTAAATCGACATGCCGAAAGTCTACGGAAACCGGCTCTTTTATGCAAGTATCTTACGCAAAGTCTTACGCTTGACCGCGGCAAGGCAGGCCTTCGTATCAGTTTTGCCACAAGATGCGTGCCTGAGCGCGCGTTGGCCCATTCCCCTGAGCGAGATCGCTGACATCCTGCGGGATGAGGTGCTTCCCGGCAAAACATCGCTCCAAAATCAATAAGCGATCCGGTCCTGCTGCGACTGCTCGAAAATGTTTCGAACTGGCGGCTGCTCACTTCCGATCGAGGAAATCACCACCGATATTGGGGTTCCGGTCTTCATGGCGATTGTCCAGGGAGCGGGAGGCGGGTCGCCGATCACCCCCAAGCTCCGATCCAACCTCCTCGACATTGCGTCGCCGGCTATTTCACCACCGGGATCTTGCTTCGATCGATCGTCACCACCACCGCGAGGACGAGAACGACGCCAAACACGATCTGCTGGGCGAAGATGTCGACGCCTACGAAGGTCATTCCCGTCCGGACCACCGAAATGATGAGCGCGCCGACCAGCGTTCGCCAGATGCTGCCAACCCCGCCCGTAATGGCGGTGCCGCCTACCACCACGGCGGCGATCGCCGGCAGCAGGAGTTCGTTGGCGAGCGTCGGCGAGCCGCTCGAAAGCCGCCCGGCCAGGATTACCCCCGCGAGCGCCGCACATGCCGACGATAGGGCGAAGGCCTTGATCTTCTCGCGGTCGACCCTGACGCCCGACGCATAGGCTGCGGCCTCGCCGGCTCCGATGGCGGCGCTGTAGCGGCCGAAGGTGGTCCGGCTTTGAACCACGTGGGCAAGGAGCACCAGCGCCGCGCCGATGAACAGGCCGTTCGGGATGCCCAAGCTGGAACCGGTGATCCAGGTCAGATACTCACGCTGCTCTTCGACCAGCGTGATCGAGCGCTCGTGCGACATGACGAGGGCTGTGCCGGCCAGCACTCCGCCGACCGCGAGTGTCGCGATGAAGGACGGGATCTTGAGTTTGACATGGGCCACACCGGCGCAGCAGCCCGCCAATATCCCGGCCATGACCGCCAGCACGAAGGAAACATAGCCGAGGCGGTTGATCGTCAGCGCCACGATGACGCTCGCCAGGGAAGCCATGGCTTGAATCGAAAGGTCGATGCCGCCCAGCATGATGACGAAGCTGACGCCCGCCGCGAGCACGATCAGCGTGACCGTATCGTCGGCGAGCTGCAACAACGTGCCGAGGCTTAGGAAGCGCGGCTCCGCGATGCCGATTGCGGCCACGAGCACCAGAAGGGCGATGGAAGGTAGCCATTGCCGCAGGCGGTCGGACGCGACCCGGTTGGCAAACGTTACCATCGTCCTAGACCATGTGGCCGATGAGATCGATCTGCTGCGGCTTGTGTCCGGCAGCGGCATCGACCCGGTGAGTGACGACCCCGTCGCGCATGACGAGGATGTGATGGCTAAGCCCGATCGTTTCCTCCAGCGTGTCCGAGGTCAGGACGACCGCGATGCCCTCGGCCGTGAGGGCCCTCACGAGCTCGTAGACCTCTTCCTTGGCGCCTACGTCCAGCCCGCGCGTCGGATGGTCGAGCACCAGGATGCGCGACTTGGCTTGGAGCCACTTGGCGAGAACCACCTTCTGCTGGTTGCCGCCCGA
>JBBPYT010000071.1:0-11797 GCA_038199665.1 Hyphomicrobiales bacterium | reverse complement strand
CCAGGATAGCAGCGCTATGCCATCATAAAAGCGAATGTAATTTATAATTGTCATGACGATTCATGATATGAGGCGGGAGCCTCGCAGCTCAGGCGGCGAGCCCCGGCGACATAGCGTTTTACTCTGCACCAGGTTTCGGATCACCATGGCGGCCTCGCTCGACATCGATCATCTGCGGACATTCATAGCTATCGCGGACTCGGGCACGTTCACCCGCGCGGCCGAAACCGTGCACAAGACGCAATCCGCCGTTTCGATGCAAATGAAGAAGCTGGAGGACGTCGTCGGACGGCCGCTGTTCGAGCGCGACGGTCGCGCTTCCAAGCTCACCGAGGATGGCGAGAGACTCGTCGATTATGGGCGACGCATCTTGCGCTTGGCCGGTGAAGCTTTGGCGAGCTTCGCCGACGCCGAACTCGCGGGTCGCGTCAGGCTTGGTCTTCCGGACGACTACGCCGACCGCTACCTGCCCGAGATCCTGGCCCGGTTCTCGCAATCCAATCCGAGGGTCGAAGTCACGGTCGTGTGCGAACCGACTCCGATGCTGTTCGAACGGATCGCCGCCGCCGACCTCGACCTGGCCATCATCAGTCACGTGGAATCGCGGGGCTCGGCCTCGGTGATCCGGCGCGAACGCCTGCTTTGGGTCACTTCGCTCCGGCATTCGGTGCATGAACTCAGCCCTTTGCCATTGGCTCTCGGTCGCACGTTCTGTACCTGGCGCCAAGCGGCATCGACCGGCCTCGAAAGCATCGGCAAGCCCTACCGGGTGCTGTATTCAAGCTGGAATTCGACCGCGGTTGGTGCGGCGGTTCTGGCGGGCCTGGCGGTTTCGGTGCTGCCGGAAAGCGCGATCCGCCCCGGCATGCGCATTCTCGGCGCCTCCGACGGCTTCCCGCCCCTGCCGTCATGCAAGATTGCTTTGCTGCGCAATCGGGCCGAGCCGTCCGCCTTGGCCGATGCCCTCGCCGGACACATCGTGTCTAGTCTCGATAATTTGTCCGGCGCGGCCGAGCGAGCGGCGCTGGCCGCAGAATGATGCGGTCCGGCGAATTTGGCTCGGAAACGGGAGCGGTGCACACGGCTGAGCCGGCCGCGGCTCAATTCAATCCGCTGTTCACCGCGGCGAAATAGGAGTTTAGGTGGGTGCCGATGCCGCGCGCCCCGGCCACAACCGCGATGGAGATCAGGCCGGCGATCAGACAATATTCGATCGCCGTGGCTCCCTGGGGATCCTTCAGGAATCGACAAATCAGCAACATGATTCGGGTCTCTGGTTCAGCTTGATGCTACCCCGATGCCTCTTAACAGTTTTGATTACCGCGGAAGAATCCGAGCTTAATTGTGTTAACCCTACGCAACCGCCTCCCGCCACGTCACTGTTGAGTTGCCGGACCGCATAGCTGAAACTCAAAAAAATCCCGGCTCGCGTGGGCGAGCCGGGGCCAAAGACTTCGAAGCCCGAAAGTTACATGGCTTTCATCTTCTTCATGTGCTTCTTGGACATGTGCTTCTTGGACATATGCTTTTTGGGCATCGCGCTCATATCGCTGCCGGAGGTCGCATCGCCGCCGGCCGGAGCAGCCGCTGCGCCAGCCGGAGGCGCCGCATTCGGATCGGTTTGGGCGACAGCCATGCCGATGCCGAGAATCGAGGCCGCACAAGCCAGGATCAGCGATTTCTTGAATGAGGTCATATTACACTCCCTTGATTAACCGCTCACGCGCGCGGCGTGAGCGGCGAAACAGCATAGTGATCCGGCAACGCGCGGCAAAACGGATAGTTGCCGATCAGGTGAACCAATTTGAGGCGTCCGAAGCCCGAGGAGCAGGAGATTGCCAGTTTGCGCCCTTGTGCCTATCTAGCCTCGCGCGGGAAGGCCCGCCTGTTCCTTCCGGCATTCCCACGCCGGGCATCGGCGTGAACGGATAACATGGCTCGCGATACCACCGATACGACTCCTATTTTGTCGCGCGATGAATTGGCTGCCTGGTTCGAACAAGGCAGCAAACCCGCCGACGCCTTCAGAATCGGCACCGAGCATGAGAAGTTTCCTTTCTTTCGAGCCGATCTGGCGCCGGTTCCCTACGAGAGGCCGGGATCGCGGCAAGGCGGCATACGGGCACTGCTCGAGGGAATGCAGGAGCGGCTGGGGTGGGAGCTGATCGAGGATAACGGCCAGCCGATCGGCCTCGCCAACGACGGTGTCGGCGGCGCAATATCGCTGGAGCCCGGAGGCCAGTTCGAACTTTCGGGGGCGCCGCTCGACACGGTTCACGAGACTAGAGCCGAACTCGAAACGCACCTTACGCACCTGAAGCGGGTGGCCGAGCCGCTCGGCATAGGCTTCCTGGGCCTTGGCGCGAGCCCAAAATGGAGCTTGCCCGAAACCCCGGTCATGCCCAAGGGGCGGTATCGCATCATGGCGAACTACATGCCGAAAGTCGGCACCCGCGGGCTTGACATGATGTTCAGGACCTCGACCGTGCAGGTCAATCTCGACTACGCCAGCGAAGCCGATATGGTGACCAAGCTGCGGGTGTCGCTCGCCCTGCAGCCGGTCGCGGCCGCCTTGTTCGCCAACTCGCCCTTTACCGAGGGGAAGCTCAACGGGTTTCAGTCGATTCGGTCCCACATTTGGCTCGACACCGACAAGGCGCGTTCCGGCATGATGTCCTTTGCGTTCGAACCCGGCATGGGCTTCGAGCGCTACGTCGACTACGCGCTCGACGTGCCGATGTACTTCGTCAAGCGCGGCGGCACCTACCACGACGTGACCGGCATGAGCTTTCGCGATCTGCTGGCGGGCCGATTGCCCGGCCTGCCCGGCGAACGCGCCACTCTGTCCGACTGGGCCAACCATCTGTCGACGATCTTCCCCGAGGTAAGACTGAAGCGGTATCTCGAGATGCGCGGCGCCGATGTGGGCGCCGCCCCGATGATTTCGGCGCTCGCGGCGCTGTTCGCGGGCCTGCTCTATGACGGGACGGCGCTCGACGCGGCGGCCCAACTGGTCAGTCCCTGGAACGCCGAAGCCCGGCAGAAGCTGCGCGAGGAGGTGCCCCGACTGGGCCTCCGGGCCGAAATCTGCGGCCAGAGCGTCCGGGAAGTTGCGAGAGACGTGCTGGCGATTGCGAGAAGCGGGCTCGATCGAAGAAACAGGCTGGACGATGGCGGACGCAACGAAGGCAACTACCTCGCGGCACTGGACGACATCGTCGATCGCGGACGGACGTCGGCCGAAGCTTTGATCGAGCGGTTCAATGGCCCCTGGAACGGCAGCGTCGATCCGGCTTTCGCGGAATGCGCCTATTGACGGCCGGCAGTCTCAGTTGCCGGAGGAGGTTGGAAAGCCGCTGGTCTTGGACCTTGAGGTGCTGAACTCGGCCCGCACGCTGCCGCCGAATCGCACGCAGGTATCGGTACCTTCGGCCTTGACGAAATCCGGCCCGGCCCATTCGCAGCCGGTCGCCTTCTTGACCGGCTCCGCCCGCGGCAGATCCTTGGCGGTCGCCGACGCTCCCAAACCGAGGAGAAGCAAAAGGCCGAACGCCGCAGGAATGCGCATGATCCCGTTCCGCTGAAGATGAAAGGGCGTGTCACCGTAGCCCCGGTCGTTGGATTTGTCGCGCTTTCTCGGCCGGCTTGCCGAATCCTCGAGCTTAGGCGCGGAACCGCGGATCGGGGCTACGCCGATCAAGCCTCCGACTCGGCCTTCGGCGGCGTGGGAGTCACCCTCGGAAAACGCGCCATGCCTTCGAGCTCGTCGAGATCCATGGTGTTGCGCACATATTGCCGGGTGGCATCGCGGAACGGCTGGAAATCCCACGGCTTGGTGGTGCCGGTCATGAGCGCCGCATCGACGAGACGCCGACGTCGCTGGCTCTCACGCACCGTCCGGTCGAGCGCGGCCAAATTCCACCGTCCGGCGATCTCCGCCCCGAAGTCGGCCACAAGGCCGGCATGTTCGTTTGTGCCCGCGCGATTGAGCTTTTCGTCCGGATCGGCGAGGAGATCGTACAGCTGGTCGGGATCGGCCGGCGAATGGATGAATTTGTGGCGCCCGCGCCGAATCATGACGATCGGCGCCACCGCGCCCTCGGCGAGATATTCGCCGATCACTTCGTCGTGACCGCCGGTGCGGCTGAGATGCGGCACGAGGCTGCGGCCGTCGATCGGGCTCGCGAGGCGGGATGCATCGCCGCCTGCCAGCTCCACTAGAGTGGGCAGCACGTCGAGCAGCGACACGGAAGCCGAAACACGGCCGGGCTCGACGAGGCCGGGTGCTGAAACCAGCAGGGGCACGCGCGCGCCACCTTCGAAAAAATTCATCTTGTACCAGAGGCCGCGTTCGCCGAGCATTTCGCCGTGGTCGCCGAGGAAGATCACGATCGTGTCGTCGAGTCCGGTCGCCCGCAGAGCCTGCAGCAGACGGCCCATTTGAGCGTCGCAGAACGAGATCGCACCGTAATAGGCGTGGCGCGCATTGCGGATCTGGCCGTCGGTGATGGCCACCGCGTCCATGGCGCAGACATGCCGGAGTCGCGCGCTATGCGGGTCGAGCGCCACGTCCGCGGCGCTCACTCGCGGCATGTCGATGTCTTCGTGCCGGTAGAGGTTCCAATAGTGCGACGTGATCGCGAAGGGATCATGCGGGTGGGTGAGCGATGCCACCATCATGAACGGCCGCTCGTCCTTGCTTCTGACGTGGTCGTAGATCGCCCGCTCGGCCGCGAAAGCGACCTCCTCGTCGAAGTCGATCTGGTTGGTGCGCACGCAAAGTCCGGCATCGGTCACCGAACTCATGTTGTGATACCAGCTCGGACGCTCGAGCGGGTGGTCCCAGTCAGGAGTCCAGCCATAATCGGCCGGGTAGATGTCGGTGGTCAGCCGCTCCTCGAAGCCGTGCAACTGGTCAGGCCCGCAAAAATGCATCTTGCCCGACAGGATGGTGCGGTAGCCCTGCCGGCGCAGATAATGCGCGAAGGTGGGAAGATCGGCGCGGAACTCGGCGGCATTGTCGTAGCCGCCGGAGCGCGAGGGCAGCATGCCTGTCATGAACGCCGTGCGCGATGGCGAACACAGCGGGCTATTGCAATAGGCGCTGTCGAAGACGACGCCGCGTTCGGCAAGTGCCTGCAGGTTGGGGGCCTTGACGACCTTGTGGCCATGGATCGGCAGGAAGGCCGGCGCCAACTGGTCGACCATGACGATAAGGATATTGCGTTTTGCGGGCATGGGCTCGGCCGAACGGAGTGAGTGGTCAGGCGTCGATCAAACAGCAGATGGGCTTGGCGGGACTCAGCGGAAGGCGATGAAGATTTGCCGGCTCGCGACAGGCGGCCCCTGCCTGGCGGAGCGACGCTGCGCCGGGCGGCCGGCACGCTTGCGAAGGGGCTGCGCTGCTTGCCGCTTCAGAACAGGCCACGCACCGCCAACCACACGCCGTAGATGAAGCCTGCGCTTAGCGCAGCCCCGGCGAGCCCGACCACGAGGCCGGACATCACCAGGATGCCGTCGCGTTCCACCTGTCCCAAGCCGATCAGGCAAACCGCAAGCCCGTAAGGCACCTGGCCGATCAACGGTGCCGCGGTCAGCATCCCGAGCGCCATGGTGACCAAAAGCAGAGCGCTCAGAACGGCGCCGGTCAGCGGATCGAACACGTGCCATCGCGGGCGCGACCAGCGTTCGAGCACACTGACCAAGGGCAAGGCGTGGCCCACGGCACGCCGAAGGTCGGCCTGAGCCACGGAACTTTTGAGTACGGCACGCGGAAACCATGGTTCGGTACGACGCGCTGCGATCTGGGTCGCGAGGAGAATCAACAACAGCGCCGAGACTGTCGGGATAGGCGGCGGCATGGGCAGGCAGTTGGGCAGCCCGAGCAACACCACGAGGATTGCGAAAGACCGGTCGCTCAGCAGGGCAAGAATAGATCGGAAGCTGATGCGCTCCTCAGGCTCGGCCGCGAGCGTGGTGAGAACCTGAGACAAGCGCATGGGTATCGACAATTCCTTATCGAGGAAGGCGTGGCCTTGACGAAGGCACGACTCCTCGAGCGAAAATGAGCTTCGATCCGCAAACTTCGAGGGCGTCTCCGACCTTTGGGTACGGGGTGGCGTGGCAAGCCGCTCTTCTAACCTTCCTATCCTGTAAAAGGAAGCATCGACGCCGTTGGGCCATGTTTTCTCGGCAAGGCCCTCACGCCGGGAAGGGCCAAACGGCGGAACCGGAAACCGATGAGGGCTTCGATCCTATGCCGCGCAGCGCCCAGGGCCGAAACGTCGTGCGACCGGCGATCGTGGCCGTCATCGTCCGTCCGCCACTCCGGAAGGCGCCGCACCGCTTGGCCCGGGCGCGAATTCGTCTTCGATCCCGAGGTGCCGGCGCAGAAAGCCCATCAAGAGCGGGTCGCGGTAGTCTTGGATCAGCAGCGACGCTCCGTGACCGCGCAGGTCGTTCTCGTCGAGCGGCGGCGCGATTCCGACGACCGGCAGACTCGCCGCGGCGGCCGAGGTGACGCCCGCGCTGGAATCCTCGAACGCGACCGAGCGCCGAATGTCGCCGCCGATAAGCTCGAGGGCAGTGAGGTAAGGCATGGGATGCGGCTTCGGGCTCGCGACTTCGTCGCCGGCCACGATGGCCTTGAAACGCGACCGGATCTTCAAGGCCTGCAGCACGTGGTCGGCGCTGTCGCGCGGCGCGTTGGTCACGACCGCAATGGCGATCCCGGCAGCGTCGGCCCAGTCGAGCAGGTCGAGAAGGCCCGCCGCCGGATCAAGGTCGCCTACCATGGTGCGGTACTCGGCCTCCTTGCTGTCCAGGATGGCCGCGTGCCGGCCGCTCGGAAGATGAGGGAGCAGCTTGGCACCCACCGCTTCGTTGGATTTGCCCATCACGAACTGGCGGTAGGTGGTCCAGTCCAGAGCGACGCCATGGGGGCCCAAAATGGTCTGGAAGGCAGCGAAATGGAGATGGTCGGTATCGACGAGCGTGCCGTCCATATCGAAGAGGAGGGTCGGAGACATGGCGGCCTTCTACACGCCGTTTCCGGCGAAAGCGAGCCTGCTGCGGAAAGGCTCGCTACCTGCTATGTTGGGGCTCGCACAATGCCGGACTGGCCGGCCTCCACCGGAGCCCCACCCACGATGCGTCATCGCGCCTTTCGGTTTGTCGGCCTCTTGCTGATCGCCGCCGCCCTTGCGGGTTGCGACAAGTGCGCAGACAATTTTCTGGTCGATCCGTTTGCCAAACCTCCGCCCCATTCCTGCCACGAGAACCCGTCCCCGCGATAGAGCGAGCGCGGCGCGTGTGTCGCCCGCGGTCCAAGAAGAGGTCGCCGGAAAGAGAAAACGGCGACTGCGCTGGGCCAAGCCTCCGACAGCCGTCACGAGATTTCAAGAACCAGTTTGGCTACCAGCGAGCGGCCGAAAGCCTCGAACCCGTTTGCCACCGAAACGAAGGAATTGGCGCCGCCGATCACGTTCTGGCGATAATAACTTTCGAGCCCGCCCGCCGGGTGGGTGTGCTCCACCAGATAGGCGGTGCCGTTCATGTCGCTCAGGATGACGATCCCGTTGATCGCTGAAACCCCGTGCGCGAGGGCATCGTCGCGCGCGGCGCGGATGTCGCGCCCCCCGTTGCTGGTCCCGTCGCCGGATATGTCGACGATCCTGCGGTCGGCCTCATAGGGCGCGTGGACGAACAGAGCGGCCGAAAAGTCGATCGCCGATCCGATTGCGGTGCGGTCATAGAACGAGCGCGGAGCCACCGCCACCCGGGCTCCGAAACTCGCAGCGGCGGCCGCGCCGTCGATCAGCGTCCAGTCGATCACGAGCTTCTGGGACTCGGATCCCGCCCATTCGACAAAAGCGACCGCGATGCGGCCATGCGACCCGGCGACCACGGCGCGGAGCACTTCGGGGTCCGACATCGCCGCCGCGTAGCCCTTCCGCTGCAACTCGTACTTGTCCGCGTCGATCGAGCGCGACACGTCGGCCGCAAGGACCAGCAAGAGATCGACACGCTCAGCGGCGTGGACCCGTGTCCCCGTGATGGCGAGCAAAACACCGAAGAGCAGCACAAGGCGTCGCAGCATGGCCAATCTCCGCTCGCAGCCCGGCCGCCACGGTATTGGCGGGCATCGCCTGATGGGCGGATCTCCAGCCCAGAAAAGCACGCAACCGTAGCCCCAATAGTTGCCGTCTTGAACCGCTGATTGCCGTCAGCCGAAGATGCGCCGCTCCACGGCCGCCCAGCTGTCCTCGACAAATACCGCACCGGCCTCGACCAGTGCGCCGGCGTGATGCGCTTCGATATGGCTTCCCCCCACGAAGCCGACCGGCGTCATGCCGGCCGCGACGGCGCCGCGGACGCCGTACTGCGAATCTTCGATCACCACACAGGATTGCGGGTCGACGTCCATCTTGACGGCCGCGAACAGGAACAGGTCCGGTGCGGGCTTGCCGCGTGCCACCTGGGTCGAGCTGAAAATATCGTCGCCGAAGAAGCGAAGAAGGCCGGTCAGGCGCAAGCTGTTGCGAATGCGCTCCGGGCTCGAAGAAGACGCGACGCAGCGCCTGACCGCACGGTGGCGCTCGATGAACTCGACGACCCCCGGCATGGGCGTCAACTCCCGCTCGAACAGGTCCCGAATGGCCGGCCAGATCCTTGCCGCCACGTCGACGCCGATGTCCGCTCCGGTTTCCTCGGCCACCTTGAGCAGGATGTCCGCCTGTTTCATCCCGAGGTAGCGCGCGATCATGGGGTAGGTGACCGGGACGCCAGCTTCGTTCAACACCGAAGTCACGGCTCGAACCGACAACACCTCGCTATCGACCAGGACACCGTCACAGTCGAAAACAATCATTCCAGGATTCATGAGGGTCCTCGAAGACCGGATGCGAACGTCCGGCCGGAGCGCGGCTTGGGCTCGGCCGATGATCGGCGGCGGGAAAATCTCTTCGCAGGTTCACCGCGGTAAAGAAAGTGCCGTTCGGCTTGCCCGATGCGCTGCCGGTTGCTTCGTTTCGTCATCCTGGCTAAGCGTGGCGGACGATCCGACATGGAGTCTCTTCCATGCATGCGCGCATCACCGTCACGCTGAAGGCCGGCATTCTCGATCCTCAAGGGAAGGCGATCGAAGGCGCATTGCACGCGCTCGGCTTCTCCGCCATCGACAGCGTCAGACAAGGCAAGATGTTCGATGTCGTCATCGCGACAGGCGATCGCCGCCATGCCGAGCGGCAGCTACGGGCCGCTTGCGAAAAATTGCTCGCCAACCTCGTCGTCGAAGACTACGCGATCGAGATCCTGGGCGACATTACGTGAGGGCCGCGATCGTCCTGTTCCCCGGGGTGAACCGCGAACGCGACGCCGCGCGCGCGCTCCGGATCGCGACCGGGCGCGAGCCCGAAATCGTCTGGCACAGCGAAGCGCGGCTGCCAACCGGCATCGATCTCGTGGTCCTGCCCGGAGGATTTTCCTACGGCGATTACCTGCGTTGCGGCGCGATCGCGGCGCGCTCTCCCGTGATGGACGCGGTGCGGGCCCACGCCGGCCGCGGCGGTCGTGTTCTGGCGATCTGCAACGGCTTTCAGGTCGCGTGCGAGGCGGGCCTGCTGCCTGGCGTATTGATGCGCAATGCCGATCTGCACTTCGTTTGCCGTATGCAGCACCTGAGGGTAGAGCGCACCGACACGCCCTTTACGACAGCTTACGATCGGGGCCAGATCGTGCAGTTCTGTGTCGCCCATGGCGAGGGCAACTACACGGCCGACGAAGCGACGATCGAGCGGCTGGAAGGCGAGGGTAGGGTGGCGTTGCGCTACTGCGGCGCCGAAGGGGATCCGGGCAGCGGCGTCAACCCGAACGGATCGCGCAACCACATCGCAGGCATCTATTCCGAGGCCCTCAATGTCCTCGGCCTGATGCCGCATCCGGAAAATGCGGTGGATCCGCTGACCGGCGGGACGGATGGGCTCGGGATGTTCCGCAGCCTTGCCGCCTGAGGCTCGATTTCCACCCCAAAGCTGCCGAAGCGGCGCGCAGCAGCAAAACACTGGTAATTTCCGCTGCGGCGCCCTAGATTTGCTTGGCGGGGCTGCGGGGTACGTGAGGATCTGTATTCCCGGGGCCTTATCGATTCCAAAGGGAGCTGTCCCTGACCTCGCTCGTGGGCTTGGTCACACGGCGCCCACCTACGTTGTAGGTTCCCGGGATCGATGTCCCACGGCCATCGTGGCTCCGCACTTCCTGGACGATCTCCCTTCATGAATGCTGCCGCGGACAAGACCGCCCTGCGAGCTGCTGCTTTGGCCCGGCGAGCCGCGGTGCCAGGCGATCTACGGCTAAGCTTCGCCCGGCGTCTCGCCGAAATCGGTCCGGACCTCGTCCGCCGCAATGGACAGGCGCCGGACGGCACGGTTTCGGTGTACCATCCCATTCGGGACGAGGTCGATACGGCGCCGCTGTTCGAGGCGCTGACACGCGCCGGCGTGGCGACAGCTCTGCCGGTGACGGTTGGGCGCGGGCAGGCCTTGCGATTTCTCCTTTGGGGGCCGGGCGACCCCGTGGCGCCTGGGAGTTGGGGCATACCGGAACCACTGCCGAGCGCGCCATCCATCGATCCCGACATCCTGTTCGTGCCGCTCGCGGCCTTCGACCGGCGCGGGTTTCGGCTGGGCTACGGCGCCGGGCATTACGACAATTCCCTCGCGGCGCTGCGCAACCGCAAACCCGTTTTCGCGATCGGAATCGCTTTTGCGATCCAAGAGGTCGATCGCGTGCCCACGGAACCGCACGACGAGCCCCTCGATGCCGTGATCACCGACCGCGACATGTTGTTCTGCGGGCATCGCTGAGCCATGCGCATCCTGTTCGTCGGTGATGTAATGGGCCGGTCGGGCCGCGCCGCAGTCCTGGCCGAACTGCCGGGCTTGCGGGCGCGGCTGGAGCTCGATTGCGTGGTGGTGAACGGCGAAAATGCTGCCGGGGGCGCAGGCATCACCGAATCCATCTGCAACGATATCCTCGGCGCCGGCGCCGATGCGGTGACGCTCGGCAACCATGCCTTCGATCAGCGCGAAGCCCTGGTCTTCATCGATCGGCAGCCCCGGCTCGTTCGGCCGCTCAACTACCCGCCCGGAACGCCCGGCCGCGGCGCTACTCTCATCGCGTTGAGGGACGGGCGCCGCGTGCTGGTCTTGAACGTCATGGGACGGGTCTTCATGGACGCGCTTGACGATCCGTTCGCCGGTCTCGAGCGGGAAATCGAGGCTTGTCCCCTGAGGCAGGCTTGTGACGCGGTGGTGGTCGACGTCCACGCCGAAGCGACGAGCGAGAAGAACGCCATCGGGCACGTGCTCGATGGCCGCGCCAGCCTGGTGGTCGGCACCCACACCCACATCCCCACCGCCGATCACCGGATCCTGACCGGCGGGACCGGATATATGACTGACGTGGGCATGACCGGCGATTACGACAGCGTCATCGGAGTGGACAAGGAGGAACCGGTCCGGCGTTTCATCCGCAAGCTGCCGGGCGGGCGGTTCGAGCCCGCCGCAGGTCCCGCGACGCTCTGCGGCGTGGCGGTCGAGACGGACGATGCGACCGGCCTCGCTCGCAAGATCGCGCCTTTGCGGTTGGGCGGCGGCCTGAGCCAGGTCATGCCGGACTTCTGGACCTGACGTGACCGCGAAGGCTTGGCACCACTGGACTGGCCATGGCTAGATCTCTCGATCTGAACAGGCGGGCTTTGGGTCTCGTAGAGCGCCTTGTCGTGGACGCGGATGTGTTG
>JBBPYT010000070.1:0-8297 GCA_038199665.1 Hyphomicrobiales bacterium | reverse complement strand
TCGTGTCGGCGCCGCCCTGTCCGATCACCATCCCGAAACACTGACAGGCCATGGATTCGAGATAGGGAAAGAGCGCGCCTCCCGCCGCGTCGGGCGGAAAGTCGAGGTGCAGGCCCCACACCGCCATGGTCGCCTTGAGCTTGTCGCTTTCGAAGTGACGGTCGAGGAAATCGCGCGGCGAGGACAGCAGCAGCCGAGCCATCTCGCCCAAGCCCGCCACGCCCTTGGCCCTGTAGGCATTCCACAGGGTTCGAACCGTGCCAAGGGAAGGCATGGGCGAGCCCAGCAGGGCGAACAGATGCGGCGCATCCGCTGCGAAGGCCGCCACCAAACTGCATCGCGCTCCGAACGGCGCCCTTTCGGTTCTTGCACTTCCGCAGGCTTGACGAATGCACATGGTTCCGTGCCTCGGTCCGTCGACGCTTTGACCACGCGGGTCCGCGGCGCTCGATGCAAGGCCCAACAACCAATGCCCATCATTCTCGACGCGCCGTTGCGCTGGCCCGATGCGGCGGCCGTGGCCGAAGGTGAGCGGCTTGAACTTTCCCCTCGGCCAGGAGCCGCGTCGCGACGGGGCGCGCCATCGTCGATGCGCTGATCGACCGCAATGTCCTCACCTACGGGCTGAACACCGGGGTCGACGCCTTCCACAACGTCATCATCGATCAGGGCAAGCAGCGCGCGCTCTCGCGCAACATCCTGTTCAGTCATGCGGTCGGGGTCGGGGCGCCCCTGGAAGCCGCGACGACGCGGGCCATCATGGTGGGACAGGTCAACAACTTCGCCCATGGCCATTCGGGTGTCCGGCTCGCCGTCATCGAGCAACTGCTTGCCTTGCTGGAGGCGGGCTGCACGCCGATCATGCCGACGCAAGGTTCCGTGGGCTATCTGTCGCATACGGCGCATATCGGGCTCGCCCTGATCGGTGAGGGGCAGGTCCGCTTGGGCGGCGATGTGCTGCCGGCCCCCGAGGCCCTGCGGCGCTGCGGGCGCGTGCGCCCGCTCGCGGTGGATCTGGCGAGCGCCAAGGCCCTGTTGACGGCCGAGGAGCCTTGACGGCGCATTGGGCACCGCTCAGGAGAGGTCCCTTGAGGGACGCTTGGTCCACCAGACCCGGCCAGCAAGGAGCAGCGGATATGAAGATCGATCTGAGCGGTAAGCGAGCGCTGGTGCTAGGCGCGAGCGGCGGTCTTGGTTCGGCCATTGCGAAAGGCCTGGTGGAGGCCGGAGCGACCGTCGCGGTCTCCGGACGGTCGGCCGAGAAGCTCCGCGCCGCGGTTCCGGCTGCAGCGCACACGATCATGGCCGATCTCACGTCCCCGGATGCGGGAGCGAAGATCGCGCGGCAGGCGCTCGAGGCTCTCGAGGCGGTCGACATCCTGGTCAACAATTCGGGAGGGCCGCCGCCGTCTTCCGCCCTGGCCACGAGCCCTGAGTTGTGGAGAGCGCAGTTCGAGGCGATGGTTTTGTCCCTGGTCACGTTGACCCAGGAACTGGTGCCCGGCATGCGCGAGCGCCGGTGGGGCCGGATCATCACGGTCGCTTCCGCCGGGATCGTTGCCCCGATCCCCAATCTGGCCCTGTCGAATGCACTGCGCTCCGCCCTCCTCGGATGGTCGAAGACGCTGGCGAGCGAGATCGCCAAAGATGGCGTGACGGCTAATCTCATTTTGCCCGGCCGCATTGCGACCCCGAGGGTCACGGCCTTGGACAAGGCTAGCGCCGAGCGGAGCGGAAAGTCCATGGAGGCGATCGAGGAGGCCGCGCTCGCCACCATACCGACCGGACGTTACGGCCGGCCGGAAGAGTTCGCCGCCGTCGCGGTGTTCCTGGCGAGCCCGCAGGCATCCTACGTCACGGGCAGCACGGTCCGGGTTGACGGCGGGATGCTGCGCAACGTTTAGCGGCGTTATCGGGGCCGGAACCCAACCGCCCCGGTTCCCGTTCTCTTGGCACTTTACCTTTTGCGTGGCTGGAGGCCGGAATGGGACTGCTCGAAAACACAATCGGCGCGATGATCGGCACCCGGATGGGTGGAGGTGGCGGCGCACCGTCGCAGGGCTCGGGCGGCAGCGCCTACGCGCCGCTCGCGACGGCCCTGATCGGGCTGCTGGCCGCCAAAGCCATGACGGGCGGCTTTGGCAACCTCGGCGGCATGCTGGGCGGCGGAGACCAAGCACGCCAGCCAACCCCACAGGGGCAGCCCCAGCAGCAAAGCGGCGCCGGCGGCCTCTTGTCCGGCCTCGGCGGCTTGCTGAACCAGTTCCAGCAGAGCGGCCAAGGCAACCTTATGAACTCCTGGATCGGCTCCGGCCAGAACGCGCCGACGACCCCGAACCAGATTTCGCAGGCCCTCGGCCCCGACACACTGCGCGAACTCGCTCAGCGCACCGGTCTGCCGGAAGACCAGGTCGCATCGCAACTGTCGCAGGAGCTGCCGCGCGTGGTCGATAAATTGACGCCCGAAGGCCGCTTGCCGACGCACGAGGAAGCGTCCGCCTGGCGCTGAGCCAGGCGTCCTGCCGCCCCGGAACACTGTGTCGAGCCTCGCCCCGAGCCGGCGAGGCTTTTAAGTGTCGGGCAGCGATGGTCGGAGTCCAGTCGTGCGCTCAGTGCTCTTGCAGGATGACGAAGCCGTTCCGGCGTTGGGCCAGGGGACTTGGCGCATGGGCGAAGATCCGTCTCGCCGACGCGGCGAGACGGCGGCGATCCGCGCCGGCGTCGATCTCGGCATGACGGTCATCGACACCGCCGAGATGTATGGCGAAGGCGCCTGCGAAACATTTCTGGGCGAAGCGCTCGCCAACTTGCGAGAGCGGATTTTCCTCGTCAGCAAGGTCTACCCGCAAAACGCATCGCGGGCCCGTATGGGACGAGCCTGCGACAGCAGCTTGAGGCGGCTGCGCACGGATCATCTCGACCTCTACCTGCTGCATTGGCGGGGGACGGTTCCGCTGGCAGAGACCATCGAGGCGATGGAGGCGCTAAGGCGCAGCGCCAAGATCCGGCACTGGGGCGTCAGCAATTTCGACGCCGATGACATGGGCGACCTCCTATCGCAAGGCGGCCAGGACTGCGCCACCAACCAGATCCTCTACAATGTCGGTCGGCGCGGGCCGGAGTTCGACCTTCTGCCCTGGCTGGATGGGAGGTCGATCCCGGCCATGGCGTACAGTCCGGTCGGACAGGGACACTTGCTCGACGACCCTACTTTGAAGGCGGTCGCCCGGCGTCGGGGCGCCGAGCCCCTTCAGGTGGCGTTGGCCTGGGTACTGCGCCGAGCCAACGTGCTGGCCATTCCGAAGGCGTCGAGCCTCGAGCATGTACGCCAGAACCGGGCGGCGGCAGATTTGGTGCTGGCGCCGAAGGATGTCGAACAGCTCGACCATGCCTTCCCGGCGCCGCGCCAAAAGGTGCCCTTGGCAATGCTGTAGGCGCCTCGCCTCTGAAGAGAAACAGTCGATGGCTCCGGCTTGTTTCGATGGATGGGCCGGGCGCGTTGCGCTGCGATCCGTCACCAGGGGATGTTCGGCTCACGGAGGATGACGACAGCGAACCAACTCAAAAGCGCGCCAACCTGCTACTTGCGTCTTGAAAAGAGCGATCGAACCAACTCGGCCAGCATCTTAGCGCTGCCTGGCAGGGCCGGAGGCGTCCACGGCTCGGGCGTTCATTGCGATTTTCGGAAGCTTGGAAGACCTGGGGTCGAGGAAGGGCTGACTTGACTGGAATAGCGGGCCCAAACCTGTAAGGTTGCCTGACAGGGCGAAAGCGTCCGGATACGGAGCAGGGGCGGGGAAACCATGGACGGCATCGAGAAACGCACGATGGACAAGGTCACGTGGCGCCTCGTCCCCTTCTTGATGGTTTGCTACTTCATTGCCTATCTGGACCGCGTCAATGTGGGCTTCGCGGGCGCCACGATGCGCCGGGACCTCAACCTGTCAGCAGCGGCCTTCGGGGGTGCGGCGGGTATCTTCTTCATCGCCTATTTCTTCTTCGAAGTGCCGAGCAACATGGCACTGAACCGGTTCGGCGCCCGGCTCTGGATCGCCCGGATCATGTTCACCTGGGGCCTCGTTTCCGGTGCCCAGGCCTTCGTCACCGGGGAAACGAGCTTCAACATCGTCCGCCTGTTGCTGGGCGTCGCCGAAGCCGGCTTCTTCCCGGGCATCATCTTCTTCCTGACGCTTTGGTTTCCTTCGGCCTACCGGGCCAGGATCATCGGCCTGTTCATGTTCGCCATCCCGATCTCGACCGTGATCGGCTCACCCATCTCGGGACTGGTATTGAACCTCGAAGGCGTTGCCGGGCTGCACGGCTGGCAATGGATCTTCATCATCGAGGCCGTGCCGGCTCTGGTCTTGGCCTTCGTCACCTATGCCTATCTGACGGATCGACCGGCCGACGCGGCCTGGCTGGAGCGCGTTGAGAGTACCTGGCTGCAGAACCTGCTCGATGCCGAGCGGGCCAATCGCGAAAAGAGGGTGCGGCTGTCCTGGGGCAAGGCGATCGTCGACCCGCGGGTGATCGCGCTCGGCTTCATCTATATGGGCTGCAATATCCCGCAATATGGTTTGAGCTTTTTCCTGCCGCAGATCGTCAAGGCCTTCGGCGGCCTGTCGAACTTGCAGGTGGGCTTGGTCACCGCTTTGCCCTACGCGGTCGGCGCGATCAGCATGGTGATCTGGAGCCGCCATTCGGACCGGACGGGCGAGCGCAAGTGGCACACCGTCATCCCTCTTGCGGCGATCGTCGTCGGGCTGGTGCTGGCGGCTCTCGCGCCGAGCCCCAGCCTCAAGATGGCCTCCTTGTGCATCGCCGGCTTCGGATTTTTCGCGTCCTTGCCGGTGTTCTGGACGCTTCCGACCGCGCTGCTCAGCGGCGCCGGTGCGGCGGCCGGCATCGCGGCGGTCAATTCGATCGGCAATCTCGGCGGCTATTTCGGACCGCAGGTCTTCGGATGGCTGAAGGACCGGACGGGCGGCGACACCGCCAGCCTGATGTTCCTGGCAGGCTGCGCGGTCATCGGCGCGGTGATCGTGATCGTGCTCGGGCATGATCCGACGATGGAACGGGCGGCGCCGTCGTCAGCGCCGCTGCGGTCCTCAGGGATCTAAGCGCTGCCGCGGCACTGGCGCGACGTGTTCCTGATCCGCACCACCGTGGCTGCAAGCCCGATCCATGGCGTCGGCGCTTTCGCGGCCGAAGATGTGGCCGAGGGCCAAGTCATTTGGCGGTTCGAGCCGGCCTTCGACCTCGTAATTCCGATCAGCCGCCTGCCGAGCCTGCCGGATGCCTTTCGCCATTATCTCGAGACCTATGCTTACATTGCGAAGGAGATTCCGAACAGCTACGTCCTGTCCTGCGACCATGCCAAATTTCTCAATCACAGCGAGGATCCGAATACCATGCTGCGGCCTTTCGAGACGCTGGCCCGGCGCGAGATCCGGACCGGCCAGGAGATCACCTGCGACTATCGCGCCTTCGTGGTCGGCTGGGATGGGTTTGGGCCGGCGCACTTCTGAGTCAGGCGGGGTCGAGCATGCCAAGGCGCTCGACCCGCGCGAAGTCGCCCGCCGCGAGCTTGGCGCCGATATCCCGCCGGTAGCGGACATTGGGGATTACGACTCGATCCGCGAGTGCGTACGCCTTGTCCTGGGCGTCCGGGATCGTGGCTCCCGTGCCGGTGACGACCAGGGTCCAGCCGTGGTAACCCGCGGTGACCAATCGTCCCTCCTCAAGGCCGACCTCCCCATAATGCAGATTGAGACGGTCTTGATCGGAGAGTTCGCCCTCGAACAGGATCGGCAGGCCGATCGGTTCGGGAACGTATTTGCGGATATACGGGAAGGGTCGCGTCGTCATGACGATGCCGACCGCGAAACCGGGACGGGTGCGGAACGCCGCTCCCGAGCGCGTCACCATGGCGCGGAACAGGTCGGCCCATGAGGTTTCCTGAAGAGGGTCCAGGATGGCAAAGCCCGGGTAGCCGAACCGGCAGGTGAATTCGAGCGGCCAGATGCCCCGCTCGTTCACGATCGTGTTGAGGTTGATGTAGCCGAGATAGCCGTTCTGCCGCAGCAGCGGCGCCATGCGGGCGAGGGTGCGCTCGAAGAAGGTCCGGGTCCGCTCGTAGGTGACGACCGTGCCCATCTCGCCGGTCAGTTCGCCGAGATCGCCCGGAAAGAAATGCTTGTGCTCCCAGTCGAGGCAGGCGGGCGTGAGGAAGTCTTTCCCGTCGAAATAGGCGCCGACGCCCATCTCCACACCCTCCACATGCTCCATCAGGATGAAGCTCATGCGGTCGCGTTGCATCTTGCGGAACGTGATCTCGATCATGGCCTTGACGTCGCGGCCGTCCCGCAGCCGTCCGACGTAATTATCCGCGGCTCCGAAGCCTTCGCCGTTGAACTTCAGGACATAGCGGCCCGGATTGCGTTCGATGAAGCGGGTCGCGGTATCCCGGTCGTCGAATTCGTGCAGGGCGGCGATGGGCAGACCGAGCTCGGCCAGCACCTTTTGCGCGTAGCCGCGGTCGTTCTCCAGCAGGTCGCCATAGGTGCTGCCGCCGACGACGTTGAAGCCTTCGCGCCGCAGCCGGTCCTGCAGGGCGCCCCGCTGATGGGCGACGTTCTCGAACAGGACGATGCCGTCCTGGCCGGCCTCTCGGACCCAATCGAGTTCCGCTTCCCAACTATCCGTGCGCTCGACGATACCGGCCAGCGTGCCGTGGCAGAGCGGCTCGGTGATGGACACCTTGACCGCATGGCCATCCTCGATCAAGCGGACATACAGCGAATTGAGGTCGCAGGTATCCCCGATGCCCAGGAAGCGCATCGTCCCCTTCCGTGAGATCACGTCCGTCCTCGGCTCGAGCTCAGGGCGCCATCCTACGCCACTCGTGGAGACCCGCAAACCGGGCCAACCGCCAGACAGCCCCCAGCGAAAGCTTCGGAGGGCATTCCCCCGCAGGCCGCTAAATTGGGTGGCTTTGCCTGACTTCCACCGTCAGGTGAGACAAAGAACTGAACTTTGCCAGAAGGTTTCGATAGAACTCGGCATCGCGAGGGCGCGTCGTGGCGATCGAAACGATGGCCCCGAGGTGTCCGGGTCCGAGGCGCCACATGTGGAAGTCGGTCAGCCGGTCGCCGTCGGTCTCAACCTCCCGACGCACGTTCCGCGCCATCTCCGTGTCTGGCAGCATGTCGAGCAGCACGGCTCCCGCGCCACGGATCAGCGTATAGGCCCAGCTCGAAATCACCACGGCGCCGACGAGCGCCGCCAGCGGGTCCATGAAGCTCCAGCCGAGATAGCGGGCGAGCAGCAGCCCCAGGATGACCAGCACCGAGACGGCCGCGTCGGCCAGGACATGGACCAAGGCCGCCCGCATGTTGTTGTCGCGGTGCATGGCGCCGCGCGCCGCAAGTGCAGGTCGTTCCGGAGGGTGATCGTGGCCATGATCGTAATGGCGATCGTGAACGTGGGCATGGCCGTGGTCGCCGTGGCCGTGGTGGTGATCGCCGCCCAGGAGCCACACGCTGGCGACGTTCACGCCAAGGCCCAGGACCGCAATGGCGATGGCCTCGTTGAAGTGGATCGGGACGGGGTGGAAGAAACGGATCGCAGCCTCGTAGGCGATCAGCAGTGCGATCATGGCCAAAACGATCGCACTGGTGAAGCCCGCCAGATCGCCGATCTTGCCGGTACCGAAGGTAAACCGGGCATCGTCGGCGTGTCTGCGAGCGTAAGCATAGGCAAGCGCTGCCAGCAGCAACGCCCCGGCATGGGTCGACATGTGCAATCCATCGGCCACGAGAGCAATGGAGCCGAACCACAGCCCGCCGACGATCTCGGCCGCCATCATGGCCCCGCAAAGAGAAATGACGGCCCAGGTGCGACGCTCGTTTCGCTCGTGCCCCTCGCCGAGGAAGACGTGGTGATGCGCCGGCCCCTCGCTGAGCGCATCACCGCCGTCGTGCGGATGATCGTCCTGATAGGGATGACGGAACTCACCCATGGCAGCCTCACTTGAGATAGGTGCGTACCACGTCGATCAACTCGGCGGCGCCCCTGGCGCGTTCGGGGTCCGCCTCGCGGTCCGGATCCGCGACATGGTTGCGGATATGATCTTCCAGGATTTCGGCCGAAAGCCCGTTCACGGCGCCACGCACCGAAGCTACCAGTTGCAGCACATGGGCGCAGCCGACTTCCGCCTCGAGAGCACGCTCCACGGCCTCGATCTGCCCGCGAATGCGGCGCACGCGGGCCAGAAGCTTCGTCTTCGTTCGGATGGC
>JBBPYT010000069.1:0-6983 GCA_038199665.1 Hyphomicrobiales bacterium | reverse complement strand
GCAGCACGTAATAACCATGCTCGCGCTTATGGGGAGGCGTGTAGATCTCCAAGCGATAGCGGAACCCGAACAACCGCTCTGTGCGGTCCCGCTCCCACAGCAAAGGATCGAAGGGGGAGAGCAGGCATCGAGCCGAAGCCCTTGACGGGGGCTCGAGACCCGCCGCCAGGAAGCCCGGCTCTCGCCAGGCCTCGACCGCTACGGGAACGAGGTCCCCGGCTTCCACCAGTTCGGTGACCCGCGGGCGCGCATCTGCCGCCGACATGCGGAAGTAGGCCCCGAGGTCCCTTGAAGTCGCAACCCCCAAGGCCCGGCCGGCGATCCTGATCAGGCCGCGCTGCGCCTCGGCCTCGGTGGGTGTCGGCAGGGCCAGGACGTCGGCCGGCAGGAAGCGCGCCGGCAGATCATACACCCGCTCGAAGGCGCCCCGCCGCGCCGCAACACCGACCTTACCGCTCCAGAACAGATATTCGAGGGCCAGCTTGCCATCGCTCCACCCCCACCAGGCGCCTCTCGAGGTCCCGGAGTTCCGGAGCTCCGCCGCCGCGAGCGGGCCGCGGTCGGTGATTTCGGCCAGGGTCTCGCGGATCGTGTGCGGCTGCTCTGCGGCGAAGCGTGCAATTTGGCCCCAGGTCCCCGCGCCTTGGGAGGCCCGTTCCATGCGCCAGCGAAGCAGAGGCTGCGTTTCGACCGGCAGGAGGGAGGCCTCGTGCCCCCAATATTCGAAGAGACGCCGCCGTCCGGTCCAGGCCGCGCGATCCAGGAGCATCGTCTCATAAGGCCCGAGGCGCGAAAAGGCGGGCATGTAATGAGCCCGGGCCAAGACGTTGACCGAGTCGATCTGCACCATTCCCAACCGATCGACGACGCCCAGGACGTGGTGACGCTTCGGCCGGGGCGGCTGCGCGCGGAGCAAGCCCTGAGCCCGGAGCGCGATGCGCCGCGCCTCGCGCAGACTGAGGGTATCGCTCTTCACGCGATGCGCCGCTCCCTCAGCCCGATCGCGGCAGCGCAAAGGCCCGCAGCGCCGTCGGGTCGTGCGCGACGAAGATATGCTCTGCGATGGAAAGCGTCGAAGCGTCATCGAGGCTGCCGACCGAGATCGAAATGTGATCCCCGTCGCTGGGCTCCCAGAACAGTTGCGATCCGCATTTCCCGCAAAAGCCGCGCCGCGCGATAGGCGATGACCGATACCAGCGGAGCTTGCTTCCCGTGACCGAGAGGTCGGCGGGCGCGCAGGCCGTATAGGCGCCGACGCTGGTGGACGAGCGCCGACACATGGCGCAATGGCAGATCGTGATCTCGCGCAGGGCACCGCGGATGGCAAACCGCACCGCGCCGCACAGGCAACCGCCGGTCCTGGCTGCGAGCCTTTCGGATGAATTTACCATGGCGATCTAAACCCACGGGCTTGTCACGAGAGGGAATGTAACTATATTGCTAGTTATATAGTCCTTTCGGAAAGGGAGCAAGTCGTGTTTACCTTCCTTAGCCATTGGTTCGCCCTCGCGCGCACCGCCCGAGATCGCCGCCGGGCCGTCGAAAGCCTCTCGCGGCTCAGCGATGCCCAGCTGCATGATATCGGGCTCGAGCGGGGGACGATCGAGGACCACGTCCGTGACGGTCTGCCTTGGCAATCGTTCGAAGCTGAATCTGTGCGACGGCTGCGGCCCTCGCTCCAGGGCTGCGGGTGATGGGCCCGCAGCCTGCCTTGGCGTTCGACCAGGCGGCCCGATGTCTGGCCGAACTCGGCCATCCGCACCGTCTGCAAGCGTTTCAGCTGCTCGTCAGGGCAGCGGACACCGGCATGGCGGTCGGCGAGATCGAGCGTGAGCTTGGCATTCCTCGATCGACGCTGGCCCATCATCTGGCCCAGCTCGTCGGGGCCGGGCTCGTCACCCAGACGCGGGAAGGGCGGGTGCAGCGTTGCCGCATCGCGCCGGAGCGCACGCGCGCCTTTTTGTCCGTCTTGGGGGAATGCTGCGAAGGCCTGCCCGGGCTGCCGGAAGATTTTCTGCGGGCGTAGCTTGAGGGCCTGTCCCTTGCTGCTCCCAGGGGTCCGGGGAGGATATACCGGCTGTGCGTTCAGGATCGACGTGCCGATCTCATTCCGCGTCGGCGGAGGCGGCCTTGGGCTTCAGTACCATGCGCCCACGATACATGCCGGTCTTGAGGTCGACATGGTGCGGCCGGCGTAGTTCGCCGGAATCCTTGTCCTCGATGTAGGTGGGCTGCTTCAAAGCATCCGCCGAGCGCCGGAAGCCGCGCTTCATCGGCGATGTTTTCCGTTTCGGAACGGCCATCTCGCTCTCCAAAAAAAATTCGGGCCGTCCCGCGGGGCAGGGCAGCCGACGGCGCGCTTCATAGCGCGGATGTTGCCCGGATGCCAGCCGAAAAGACGGCCCGGCCGCCCCTGCGCCCGGGTCGTCGCCGACCGAGGGCCCGCGCGTCGCCCTGCCGCCTGTTGCGGCGCGGCAACGAGTCTTATATTTCAGGCTGCCATTCCGAGAACCGAGTGAGGCGAACCATGGCCGAGGCGCAATCGCGCTCGGCGACAGTCCGGCAAAGGCCACTGTCGCCGCATCTGCAGATCTACCGGCCGACACTGACCATGATGATGTCGATCGCCCATCGCATCACCGGGGTGGCGCTCTATGCCGGCACGCTGCTGCTGGCCTGGTTCCTGATCGCCGCCGCAACCGACGTGCATGCCTTCGCTACCGTGGCCGGCGTGCTGAATTCCTGGTTCGGCAAGCTTGTCCTCTTCGGCTTCACCTGGGCCCTGTTCCATCACCTTCTGGGGGGCATCCGGCATTTCGTCTGGGATGCGGGCTACGGCATGGACCATCCGGAGCGCGAATGGCTCGCGCAAGGCACGCTCGCCGGCGGGATCGTGCTGACGATCATCGTCTGGGTTCTGGCCTTCTGGCTGCGCTGAGGAGAACCCCGGATGAGCGACAATCCACGTATCATGCACGACGACATGCGCCGCGTCCGCTATCTCGGCTCCGCCCACTCGGGCACCACGGCCGCCTGGAACATGCGCCTGACCTCCTTGGCCATGGTGCCCTTGACGATCGGCTTTGTGTGGCTCGTTCTGTCGCTCGTCGACCGACCCTACGCCGATGTCTACACCACGCTGTCGCATCCGTTGCCGGCCATCCTGATGGTGCTATTCATCCTTGCCGGCATCTATCACATGCAACTCGGGATGCGCACCATCATCGAGGATTACGTGCACGGCGAACACAGCAAGGACTGGTGCCTCGCGGCCAACCTGTTCTTTGCGATCGCGGTCGGCACCGCCTGCGTCTACGCCGTGCTGCGGCTCAGTTTCGTTTGAATTCGCGCGTGCCCGCATGGTGGCGGGCACCGGTTCCGGAGACGGTTGAATGGCCCAAGGCAACGGGAAAGCCTCCACTGGCAACGGCAACGGCAAGGGCGGTCCTGCTTACCCGATCACCGATCACACCTTCGACGTGATCGTGGTCGGCGCCGGTGGAGCGGGGCTGCGGGCGACTGTCGGCTGCGCCCGCGCTGGGCTCAAAACCGCCTGCATCACCAAGGTCTTCCCGACCCGGTCCCACACGGTAGCGGCCCAGGGCGGCATTTCGGCGGCGCTCGGCAACATGGGGCCGGACGATTGGCGATGGCACATGTACGACACCGTCAAGGGTTCCGACTGGCTCGGCGACCAGGACGCCATCGAATACCTATGCCGCAACGCACCCGAGGCCGTGTACGAACTCGAACATTGGGGCGTGCCCTTCTCCCGGACCGATGACGGCAAAATCTATCAGCGGCCGTTCGGCGGCATGACCACGGACTACGGCAAGGGGACGGCGCAGCGGACCTGCGCGGCAGCCGACAGGACGGGCCATGCCATCCTGCACACGCTTTATGGCCAGGCGCTGCGGGCCAACACCGAGTTCTTCATCGAATATTTCGCCATCGACCTGATCATGGAGGACGGGCGCTGCCGCGGCGTCGTCGCGATCAGGCTCGACGACGGCACCGTCCACCGGTTCCGGTCCAATCTGACCATTCTGGCGACGGGCGGCTACGGCCGCGCATATTTCTCGGCGACCTCAGCCCACACCTGCACGGGCGACGGCAATGCCATGGTGCTGCGGGCCGGCCTGCCCCTGCAGGACATGGAATTCGTGCAGTTCCACCCGACCGGCATCTACGGAGCGGGCTGCCTCATCACCGAAGGGTCGCGCGGCGAAGGCGGCTACCTGACCAATTCGGAAGGCGAGCGCTTCATGGAGCGCTACGCCCCCTCGGCAAAGGATTTGGCCTCACGCGACGTTGTCTCCCGCGCCATGACGATGGAGATCCGCGAAGGGCGGGGCGTCGGCAAGAACAGGGACCACATCTACCTTCATCTCGACCACCTCGACCCGAAGATCCTGGCCGAGCGGCTGCCCGGCATCTCGGAAAGTGCGAAAATCTTTGCCGGCGTCGACGTCTCCAAGGAGCCGATCCCGGTCCTGCCGACCGTGCATTACAACATGGGCGGTATCCCCACCAACTATCACGGCGAGGTGCTGACCAAGCGCGATGGCGACCCCGATGCGGTCGTGCCCGGCCTGATGGCGCTCGGAGAGGCGGCCTGCGTTTCGGTGCATGGGGCGAACAGGCTGGGTTCGAATTCGCTGATCGACCTTGTGGTGTTCGGAAGGGCCGCCGGCCAGCGTGCCGCGGAACTGGTGACGCCCGGAGAAAAGCAGATGGACCTGCCGAAGGACTCGGCCGGCTTCGCGCTGTCGCGGCTCGATCGCTTCCGCTACGCCAGCGGCGGCACGCCCACCGCCGAATTGCGCCTCAGCATGCAGCGCACGATGCAGAACAATTGCGCCGTGTTCCGCACCGGCGAGGTGCTGGAGGAAGGAGTCAAGCTGATCCATGACGTGTGGCGCAACGAGGCAGACATCCGGGTAACCGACCGCTCGCTGATCTGGAACTCCGACCTGATCGAGACCCTCGAATTCGACAATCTCATCACCCAGGCGGTGGTGACGATGGAATGCGCAGCCAATCGAGAAG
This sequence comes from Hyphomicrobiales bacterium, assembly GCA_038199665.1. Lineage (GTDB taxonomy): Bacteria > Pseudomonadota > Alphaproteobacteria > Rhizobiales > Beijerinckiaceae > Lichenihabitans. The sequence continues at coordinate 1,934 of JBBPYT010000069.1, read as the reverse complement.
AATCACGTGGCGCCCACGCGCGCGAGGACTTCCCCAATCGCGATGACAAGAATTGGATGAAGCACACGCTGGCCTGGCTCGACGAGGGCAAGCACGAGGTGACGGTCGACTATCGCCCTGTCCACACCTACACCATGACCAACGAGGTCCAGTATATCGAGCCCAAGGCACGCGTGTATTGAGGCCAGCTGCCGAAGCCGCTGAGCCGCCGCTAAAGCCATGTGTCGAAGGACGGAGGCGGGCAGGCCCTGCAAGACGCACGCCCCTCGAGGAGAAGATGATGTCCGCATCAGGAACCCCGCATTCCGTCGAACCGGCGCAAGGCGCCGACCGTACGACCAGCGTCTGCGTTTCGCTGCCCGTGACCGAATGGCATCCGACGCCCGATGCGGCCCTGCAGGCCGAGGCGGTGGCGGCCCTGGAACGCGGCGACGTGTTGCTCTGCCCGCGCCTTCCGTTCACCCTGTCGAAGGAGGAACAAGGGCTGCTGCGGCCGGAAAGCGTCAAAGACGGCAGCAAGACGATCAAATACGATCCCGCTTCGGCTCGGGTCTGGGGCGCCGCGACCGAGGCAGATGCTGCCCTGGTCAGGTCCATGCTGGGCCGCTATGCCGAATTGACCCGTGCATTGCTCGGCGCGCTCATTCCGATCTACGGCAGGGCCTTGAAGACCGGCAACACGTCGTTCCGACCCGTAGAGGCGAAAGGACGCGCGCAAAGCAAGCGGCATGACGACACGCTGCTGCATGTCGACGCCTTCCCGTCGCGGCCGAGCCATGGCGAACGGATCATGCGGGTGTTCACGAACGTCCATCCCGGCGACAAGCCGCGCGTCTGGCGCGTCGGCGAGCCCTTCGAGAAGGTCGCGGCCCGCTTCCTGCCGCAAATCTCGGCGCCGCTGCCCGGCAGCGCCAGGCTGATGCAGATGATCGGCATCACCAAGGCGTTGCGCAGCCCTGCCGACCATTACATGCTCAAGATGCACGACCGCATGAAGCTCGACGAGACTTACCAGCGGACCGTTCCGCACCTGACGGCGGAATTCCCGCCCGGCTCGACCTGGATCGTCTTCACCGACCAGGTGTCGCACGCCGCCATGTCGGGCCAGTACGCGCTCGAACAGACCTTCACCCTTGGGATCGACGGCATGGCCGATCCGCAACAGGCTCCGGTGCGCGTCCTGGAGCGCCTGAAGGGCCTGAAACTGCACTGAGGCGTTTTACTCATGGTCCAACTCACACTTCCCAAGAACTCGCAAGTCACGCCGGGCAAGACCTGGCCGAAGCCCGCCAATGCGAAGAATATCAAGGAATTCCGCATCTACCGCTGGGATCCGGACGAGGGTTCGAATCCCCGCGTCGATACTTTCTGGGTCGATCGCGAAGACTGCGGCCCCATGGTGCTCGACGGCATCATCTGGATCAAATCCAAGATCGATCCCACGCTCAGCTTCCGCCGCTCCTGCCGCGAGGGCATCTGCGGCTCCTGCGCCATGAATATCGACGGTATCAACACGCTTGCGTGCATAAAGGACATGGACGAGGTGTCGGGCGCGGTGCGGCTCTACCCGCTCCCCCACCTGGAGGTCGTCAAGGACTTGGTGCCGGACCTGACGCACTTCTACGCCCAGCACGCGCTGATCGAGCCTTGGCTCAAGACCGACAGCCCGCAGCCTGAGAAGGAATGGCGGCAGTCGCCGCAGGCCCGTCACAAGCTCGATGGACTTTACGAGTGCATCCTCTGCGCCTGTTGCTCGACCTCGTGCCCGAGCTACTGGTGGAACGGCGACCGCTATCTTGGTCCGGCGGCTCTGCTGCAGGCCTACCGCTGGCTGATCGACTCGCGCGACGAGGCCACGGGCGAGCGCCTCGATACCCTGCAGGATCCGTTCCGGCTTTACCGCTGTCATACCATCATGAATTGCGCCAAGGCCT
>JBBPYT010000068.1:0-5854 GCA_038199665.1 Hyphomicrobiales bacterium | reverse complement strand
CGCCTCATCGACTACGGTTTTCATTCGCCCACAATGTCCTGGCCCGTTCCCAAGACATTGATGATCGAGCCGACGGAGAGCGAGGACAAGGAACAGCTGGACCGCTTCTGCGATGCCATGATTGCCATCCGTGGAGAGATTGCCGAAGTCGAACGCGGTGAGGTTTCCGTGGAAGAATGCGTCACCCGTCGGGCGCCCCACGTGGCCGAGGACATGACCGGTGCTTGGACACGGCCCTACGACGTCAGACGCGCCTTTTTCCCGCTTGATTTTGTGATGGCCGACAAGTTTTGGCCGCCGGTTGGTCGCGTGGACAATGCCGCCGGGGACCGAAACCTTCTGTGTTCATGTCCCCCCATGGAATCTTACGCGATCGCGGCGGAATAGCCGACGTCTTCAATAGGTCGCAAGTCTGTCGAGGGCGAGAGAGGCGTTTACTTCGAAACTCTTGGCTTTGGGGCATATCTGCCAGAAGCGGACGGCAAATCCCGACCCCGACCGGACCTTGACCGAGGCGCACGAACGAGCTCAATTCCGAAGTCGTCGGTTCAGCCCCTCAGGTACTTGTCGAACCAATCCAGCGTACGCCCCCAGGCTGCTTTGGCTGCCACTTCGTCGTAACGGGGAGTCGTGTCATTGTGGAAGCCGTGGTTGGCGCCTTTGTAGATATGACCCTCGTGCGGCACGTGTGCCTCCGTCAGGGCGGCATCGAACGCATGCCATCCGCCGGTGATACGCGTGTCGAGTTCGCCGTATTGCGCATTTATCGGCGCCTTGATCTTGGCCGCTTCGGCAGCGCTGGGTTGAGCTCCGTAGAATGGAACTGCAGCGGCAAGATCCGAGCCCATCCGCACCGCCAGCTGATTGACGATGCCGCCGCCGAAGCAGAAGCCGACGGCGCCGAGTTTACCGGTGCTGTCCGGGCGCGATTTCAGCCACGTTGCCGCGGCGAAGAAATCTTCCCCCATCTTGGCGCCGTCGACCTGGCCGAAAAGCGTTGCGCCCTTCTCGTCATCTCCGGGATAGCCGCCCACCGACGTCAGCCCATCGGGCGCGAATGCGATGAAATTGGCGACCGACAGCCGTCGCGCCACATCTTCGATGTACGGATTGAGGCCACGATTCTCGTGGATAACCAGGACGGAGGGTAATTTGGTCGCGGTCGCCGGCCGCACGAGGTACCCCTTGATGCTTCCGTTCCCCTGTGGCGACGGCACGGTGTCGTACTGCGCCTTGATCCGTTTGTCGTCTGCTGGAACTTGTATGGCCCAAGCATAGTTCGGCTTGAGCATCTGGAAGAGTGTTGCCGCGGTCACACCGCCGACTGCAAATTTTTGTGCACCATCCCAAAATTCACGGCGGCTAATCCCGCCGTGCACGTATCCATCAAACAGGTCCAGAAGCTCCTGCGGAAAATCCGACGCTTTCTTTCGTTCCATATGTGTACCTCCCTGACGCTCGACGACCGCTTCCTCTACGTCGCCTGCTGGGGCACCGGAGAACTGCGCCAGTACGGCGTGTCGAACCCGCGAAAGCCGACGCTCGCCGGCTCGGTGCGGATCGGCGGCATCGTCAGGCGCAGACCGCACCCGAGCGGCAAGCCGTTCGCTGGCGGCCCGCAGATAATCGAGATCAGCCGCGACGGCAAGCGCGTCTATGTCACCAACTCGCTTTACTCGACCTGGGAAACCCAGTTCTATCCCGATGGCGTGCCCGGAGCGAAGGTGATGGCGCATGTGGGCGCGAACGGTGGCATCGAGTTCGCGAGCGATTTCCACGTCGAGTTCCCCGCCGGCTATGCCGCGTATCAAATCCGGCTTGAAGGCTGCGACTGCTCGACGGATTCCTTCTGCTATCCCTTCGCCTGAGAGATCGGGGTGGATACGCACATTGCACTTTGGGCAGCCGTGGTTGCGAGCGGCATTTATAACGGGCTCAACCCCGGGATGCGAGCAACCTGGGCATACTATCGCCATGATTGATCTTTGGGTGGACGCACCAGATGGCAAACTTTGATTTGGCAAGCGACGACGACTTTGTGTTCCCGCTTGGCAGCAAAACAGACAAGTTCCTGATTTCCATCCGAGTGGGCCGGCCTATGTTGTAACGCGTCAGGACCTTACAACGTAACGCGTCCACCACGCTGCTGAATTCTACTAACACTCCGTCGCCGGTTGTCTTGAAGACCCGTCCCGATATTCGCCAACCTTCGGACTAACAAGGGTGCGAAGGAGTTCCTTTAATCGAATATGCGTCTCTTCCTCGTCGATGCCGATCAACCGACTGTAACCGGTCACGTCGGCCGCAAGGATGGCGGTAAGCCGTCGCTCCAACAGCCGTTCCCCGTGGACGGCTGGCGACCCATTCCGTTGGTTGGGTCGGGGCGCTGACCCGAATTGCCCTTGCACCCAGCGGAATCAGGCGATGCCTTCCGGTTGGCATCACAAGACAGGGAGGAAAGCCATGAACAGGTCCTATCTGGGAGCATGCTTCTGCGGCGCGGTCGAGATTCGAGTAACCGGCCAGCCCAACGCCATGGGCTATTGCCATTGCCGGTCATGCCGTTCCTGGTCCGGCGGCCCGGTCAATGCCTTCACGCTCTGGTCGCCAGAGGCTCTGGAGGTGGTTAAGGGTGCGGAGAACGTAGCGACGTATGCAAAGACGGAAATGAGCCAGCGGCAGTTCTGCCGGCTATGCGGCGGTCACCTGATGGCGGCGCATCCCCCGTTGAAGTTGACTGACGTTTTCGCCGCGACCATCCCTGGCCTTGCTTTCGTGCCGCAGGTGCACGTCAACTACGCCGAAACAGTTCTCCCTATGCGCGACGGATTACCCAAGCTGAAGGATTTCCCCGCTGAATTTGGAGGGTCCGGCGAGGCCATTCCGGAGTAGGGGCTGCAAACCCCGGACGAGGACAGCAAGGAAAGCAGAAAGCGCCGCTCCAGGGCGTTCCGCACCGGCGCTTTCTCGGGTCAGACTGGCAGGCCTGCCATGAGGAGGCCAGCCTCGTGGCGCTCACGGTCCACTTCCCGCTTGTAGTGCTGGGTGGCGAGGTAGACAGCCACGGAGAATTTCGGCTCGCGCTTCAGGACTTCTGCCGCGTGCGCGGCAGCCGCGACCGCGTTGCCCATCTGCGCGAACGTAGCAGCGAGGAAGGCATGATGCGTGTGGTCAAGGCGTGTGATCCGCGACAAGGCCTCGGCGGCTTCGGCATATTTTTCAGCGCAATAGCAGGCGCGCCCAAGGTGGCTCCAGAAGCGCTCTGGGTGGTACGGGTTGAGCCGCATCGCCTTCTTGATCCAGTCGATGCCCTCTTCCGGCCGCCCCAGCCACGTTAGAAGCTCACCCTGCTGCACCACGACAAGGTCGTAGTTGGGGTTGAGCGCGAGCGCCCGCTCCTGATGGTACGCGGCCCTGTCATGATCGTCGCGCGTCAGGTTCAGCGCGGCGAGGATTCGGTGCACGTCGCTGTCGTTGTCATCGAGCGCCAGCGCGATTTCCAGCTCCGCGGCCACCTGCTGGAAGGTGGCGTCGCGATCAGCGCACCACTCATAAATCCATGCCTGGCCCAGCACGCATGCCATCCAGGCGTGAGCGTGAGCATAGTTCGGGTCGAGCGCGAGGGCACGGCCAAGCAGGCGCTGCGCCTCCGCGTTGTCCTCCCGGATCGAGCGGTGGTGCAGCACCCTGGCGGTCAGCACGCACTCATAAGCCGCCATGTTGTCGGTCGGCTTGCGCTTCGCTCGGTCGTGAGTGGCGGCCTCGACGCGGCCCGGAAGCGTCGCGACGATAGCGCAGGTCATCTCGTCCTGGATGGCGAAGATGTCCTCGAGCTTGCGGTCGTAGCGTTCGGCCCAAATGTGCCGGTCGGTTTCTCCGTCGATCAGCTGCACGGTGACGCGGATGCGATCGCTCACCTTTCGCACGCTCCCCTCGAGGACGTAATCGACACCGAATTCGCGCGCGACTTCCTGCACCTTCACCGCCTTGCCCTTGTGCACGAAAGTCGAGTTGCGCGAGATGACGAGGAGGTCGCGGAAGCGTGACAGCTCCGTAATGATGTCCTCGGTGAGGCCGTCCGCGAAGAACTCCTGCTCCGGATCGCCGCTCATATTGATCAGCGGCAGCACAGCGATGGACGGCTTCTTGGCGAGCGTGGTCACCACCGCAGCGTCCTTCGCGCCCTCTAACGCGGTCGTTGCTTCTGGCTCAAGCCGAACACGAAAGACGCGGATCGGACGGGCGATATTCTTAACGCTCTGGTTACCAAGATCCTCGAATGCGACGTCGTCCAGTCGGTGGCCGACCTGATCGCGCACAGCGCCCGAGACACAGATGCCGCCCGGCTCGGCGAGCGCTTCGAGGCGCGCCGCCACGTTGACGCCATCGCCAAAGATGTCGTTTTCCTCAACGATCACGTCGCCCAGGTTGATGCCGATGCGAAACTGTATCCACCGCGCCGGCGAGACGTCCGAGTTGCGCCGCGCCATCCGCCGCTGGATCTCGGCAGCGCACAGCACCGCGTCGGCAACGCTGTGGAACTCGACCAGCATACCGTCGCCGGTGGTCTTGATGATGCGGCCGCGGTTCTTCGCGATGGCCGGATCGATGAGCTCGATCCGATGGGTCTTGAGACGCGCGAGCGTCCCCGTCTCGTCGACCTCCATCAGGCGACTGTAGCCGACCATGTCAGCCGCGAGGACCGCTGCGAGCCTGCGCTCAGGTCCAGGCACGTCCATCTCTCCGGTTCCTCGCAGCTTAACAGATGAGAGGCTTTACCCAAGCTTGCGAGTCGCGAGCAGACCACCCGGAGCCGCCGAGAAGTGTGACGCATTTGCGCCGTCGCATGTGCCCTGAGGTGGCTTTGACTTTAGCCTAACACTTTGTGATCGGTCGGCAAACCGCGAAATGGCATGCCGACGCGTCCGAACGCTACCTCCGGCGCCGGCCAAGGCCTGCCGAATTCCAGCCGATTGGCGGGCCATAAGGTCCTCGGTAATCACGCGAGCCTCGCCGGCGTGCCCGGAGCGAGGTGGATTGCGGAGCATGGTGCAAACGTAACCATCGTGCTGCCGCGAACGACCGCAATGCTCGCTGCGGTCGTCAGTGAAGCCGGGCTTGCTGTCCTGCCCTGCATGCCGGCGGACAGGGATACCCGTGATGAAGCGGCTTAGCGACAATGTGCTTGGGACTCAGACCGTCTCCATTGTCTTATCCTCGGGAGATTCTTCTTGCAGCGCCGGTCCGGACCGTCATACCCCGATCAGCCCCCAGAGACGGGAACGGCTTCATCTACGATCCCGAAAGGACGTCTGCCGTTCCCCGGCTGGACAACAACCGCGGCGCCATATGCGACCGTCGAGAACGGCATGGTCCTGCACCGTTTCTGGGACTTGGCGAGTTGCACGGCTTTCGCGCTGAAACCTCAGTGCACGACCGGCAAAGAATGGCGAGTCACCCGGTGGGAGCGTGAGAGGGTGATCGAAGCTATGCAGGAGCGCATGGATCGTGCGCCGAAGATGCAGGTGCGGCGGGCAACGGTCGAACATCCGTTCAGAACTCTCAAGGCGCGGATGGGAAGCACCCGCTTCCTGACCAAAACGCTCGCAAAGGTCCGAACAGAAATGAGCCTCCGCCTTCGCCTACAACGTGAAAAGACGGATCAACATCCTCGGCATCAAACAGCTGATGAACGCTTCAGAGCCTGATCGCGGCTCCCCATCTCCACCTGGTCAGCATCGATGAGCATGGCAAAAATCATGATCTACGCCGCGTGATCGCCCCGTCATCGCAAACGCGTTTTTCCACGGCCTCGGTAAAAAATGGATCTTGGCGCCGGGTCTCTGCACCCTCG
>JBBPYT010000067.1:0-14395 GCA_038199665.1 Hyphomicrobiales bacterium | reverse complement strand
CGGGCGGCTCGTTGCGAACCGAAGTGCGCGTGTTGGCGTGCTGCTCGCGCGTCGCGGCACTCAATGTGAGCCGGTCGCCAAAGCGCTGGGACAGTCCGTCGATCACGGCCTGGAGCGCACTTTCGGGCGGGCGCGCCGGCGCAGGCTTGCCCGTGGTGAGGCCCTGGTCGAAAACGTTCATCGTCTCAACTCCTGGGGCATCGGCATTTTGTTCGGCGCAGGACCGTTGGGCTGCCGCGCGCCGAACACGACCTATAGCGCCTTTCGCAAGCGCACCAAAGTGAACAGGCCGAACGGCGGCACGGCCCGCCGCTCGATGAGTTCCACATCGCTCCTGTCGGCCAGCCAGTCGCCCAAGATGCTGAACGAAAACTGCGGGTGCCAGCCCAGGGCTACGCTGCTCTTGCCGAGCCAAGCCTCGACCCGGGCGACAGGTCCGGTTTCGGCCCCAAAATGGTTGACGAGGACGATCTCGCCGCCACGTTTCACGACGCGCAGGACCTCGCCGAGCATGGCCCTCGGGTCAGGGACAACGGTCAAAACATAGGGGACCACGGCGGCGTCGAAGCTTGCGTCCCGGAAAGCGAGGCGCGTCGCGTCCATCACCACAAGGCCCTCGACGTGGACGAGCCCTCGCTTGCGGACGCGCGTGCGCGCCCGCCGCAGCATGGCCTCGGCCAGATCGATGCCGACGATGCGGGTCGCCGGATCGAACATGGGCAGCTCGAGCCCCGTGCCGACGCCCACGTCGAGGACGCGCCCGCCCCGCCGGCTGGCCGCGGCGGCCGCGGCCTGCCGGCCCCTGCGCATCACCGCCGCGAAGGCAAGATCATAAACCGGCGCCCAGCGTGAATAGGCCGCCACGATCTGTCCGGCATCCTCGATCGCGCCGCTACGCTTGGGCAGCGTCCGGACGCGCGCGCGCTGAGGCGCGTTCATGCGACCGCCGCGCCTCGCGCTTCGGCAACGTCCGGCCGGTTGGCGGCCCGGGCCGGAACCGTGGCCTGAATGACACCTCCGCCAAGCACACGTGCGCGGTCCTCGGTGGATGCATAGACTACGCAGGCCTGACCCGGCGACACGCCCTCCTGCTCACACCCAAGGCGGACCGAAACGATGCCATCTTCCATCGACAGAATGGCCGGCACGGGTGCCCTGGTGGATCGCAGCCGCACTGCGACATCGAGCTGCGGCGAAGCTGCGCTGCCGAGCGTGCCGGGACCGATCCAATTCGTCTCGCGTAAGATGACGCCTTTGGTTGCCAGCGCGCCGCGCGGGCCAACCATGACGCGCGAACGCAGGGCGTCGAGCTTCACTACGAAGAGCGGCTCGCCGCCGACCTCGGGGCTGTCGGCGAGGCCGAGACCGCGTCGCTGGCCGACCGTATAGTTGATGATGCCGCGGTGCCGGCCAAGCACGCGACCGTCAAGATGGACGATGTCGCCCGCCTGCACGGCCTCGGGACGCAACCGTTCGATCAGGTCGGAATATCGGCCCGTCGGAACGAAGCATATGTCCTGGCTGTCGGCCTTGTCGGCCACCGGAAGCGCGAGGTCGCGCGCCAGCTGCCGCACCTGCGCCTTGTGCAGGTCGCCCAGGGGAAAGCGCAGGAAATCGAGCTGATCCTTCGTGGTCGCGTAAAGGAAATAGCTTTGGTCGCGTTCGCGATCCTGCGCGCGAAACAGCGCACGCCCGAGGCCGGAGTCGCGCGATGACACGTAATGGCCGGTGGCCAGGCAATCCGCGCCGAGGTCGCGCGCCGTCTCGAACAGATCGGCGAACTTGACGTGTTGGTTGCAGCTCACGCAAGGAATTGGCGTTTCGCCCGCCAGATAGCTTTCGGCAAAGGGGGCGATCACCTTGTCCCGAAAACGCGCTTCGTAGTCGAGCACGTAATGCGGGATGCCGAGCTTCGCGGCGACATTGCGCGCGTCGTGAATGTCGCGCCCGGCGCAACAGCTTCCCTTGCGGGCCGTCGCGGCACCATGATCGTACAGCTGGAGCGTGATCCCCACGACCTCATAGCCGTCACGCGCCAACATTGCCGCAACGACGGAACTGTCGACGCCGCCGGACATCGCTACTACGACACGCGTGTCGGCAGGCGCCTTCGGTAGGTCAAGGGAATTGATAGTCGGAAAATTGGCCATCGACGGCGGCGCAACACGCTAACGGATCGGAAGGATTCCGCAGATCTAGCCTGTTTGCCCGGCGGTGACCAGTGCCCAGAACCGCGCCGGAACGCAGTAGATGCGCCTCCTTCGCCACCGACAAGGCCGCCAAATCCGAAAGACTTTCGGCAAAAACATGCTGCGACACGCCGCAACTGTGTCTTTTATGGGCAATTCGCATTCAAATGCAGAATGTTGGCTTAGTCAAGTTTTAAGCGGGCATGCCTAAGGTCGCTTTCAAGTCGCAGAGTTCCGTACGCGAGTGAGACGATGGTAGAAATGCACCGGCCGAGGGTCAAATACGTTATCGGGCCAGATGGCAGCCCGCTGACGATTGCCGACCTCCCGCCGCCCTCGACGAAACGATGGGTCATCCGGCGCAAGGCCGAGGTGGTGGCGGCGGTTCGAGGGGGGCTTTTGTCCCTCGAGGAAGCCTGTAGTCGCTATACGCTCACGGTCGACGAGTTCCTGAGCTGGCAGATGTCGATCGACCAGCATGGGCTTGCCGGACTGCGCACCACCCGAATCCAGCATTACCGCCAGTAAATCACGGCTCCGGAAAGCGGACTCTGCCGGCACCGCGATGGTCGGCGTCTGGTCTTCATCGAGCGCCGGACAGACGCGCCAAAGGTACGCTCAGCGAATTTGGGGCGGTGGCGCGCCTCGGACCGAAAACGATCTGCTCACCGTGACCACACTGAAGGGCGGCGGGGCAGACCCACCGCCCCGCTTCGAACCTACTTCTTCGACTTGCCGTGAGCCGCCGTCGAGCTGGAATGCGCCTTGGTGGAATGGCCGTGCGCTTCTTCCGAATGCTTGGAGGCGGTAGAATGATCACCCTTGCCGTGGTGCTCGGCCGCAGTGCGGTGCGATTTGGCCGCCTTTTCGTGGTGGTCGGCGGCTTCGGTATGCGCAGCTTTCGGCATTGACTCTCTCCTTCGAACAACGCGCATCGCGCGTTGCTCGATAACAAAGCTGCGCTGCCTAAAGTTTCACATCAAGTTGCTCCGGGAGCCTGCGTTTCGATCGCAGCCTGACCCAGGCCATAGAACATGGTCGCCGTATCGCGATAAAGCGCCAGGCGTTCAGCGGGCGCCGCTCCGGCAGTTACCCGGTCGACGACGTCCACCCACCGGGCGTAATCCGTGGCGAGCTTAGATACGGGCCAGTCGCCGCCGAACATCGCACGATCGAATCCGAAGCAGTCCAGCGCATGGGTGATATACGGAGCGACGTCCTCGAAGCCCCAGTTCCGGTGGTCGGCTTCGGTCACGACGCCGGAAATCTTGCACCAGACGTTCGGCTCGGCGGCCATGTCCCGCAGTTGCGTCCGCCAGGGCTCGAGGAGGCCGTCGCGAATGCCCGGTTTGCCGATGTGGTCGAGCACGAACCGCACCTCCGGACAAAGCCGCACGAGTTCGAGCGCGTCATCGAACTGCACATGGCGGATGCAAAGATCGAAAGGCAGGCTGAACTGCGCCAGCCGGCGGACGCCGTCGATGAAACCTGGCTGCAGGGCCCAGCCCGCAGGGCGGTCCTGGATCAGCCGACGTACGCCGCGGGCGTGTGGCAGGGCCGCGAAGCGCTGCAAATCGGCTTCGACAGCGGCGCCGTTCTCGAGCGGCATAGAGGCCACGATCCCGGCGAGCCGGCGATCGGCTCCGCCGTGTCGTTCGACCCAGCGGACCTCGTCGAGATGACGGCCCGGGCCGGCGTCGACCTCGACGAAGACGATGCCGTCGACGACAACGCCGCCGCCCGCGCGGAAGAACTCCTCCAGGCCGTGGCGGCTATTGAGGCGCGACTCCCCGGCCATCCAGGGGAACGGGATGGCTTCGGGATCGTAGAGATGCACGTGGGCATCGATGATCGGAAAGTCGGGCACGCGTCTATTTCCTTCGTCGATCGTGTCTTCGTTCTTTCGCCCTCGCCTTCGAGACAATCGCTGCGCATTGGCTCGGGATGAGGGTCTCGGCTCACCCCTGGCTCATGCTGAGCAGGCACGGTGTCGAAGCACGAGAGATACGGTAAGCCGAATCAAAGCCGTGCGCCCGTGTCGCGGTCGAAGAGATGCAATCGGGCCGGATCGGCCGTCAGCCGCAGCGTCTCCCCGGGCGCGACCTTCAGACGTTCGCGGAACACGCAACGCACGGGTGACCCGTCCATCATGCCGACGAGATGCGTTTCGGCGCCGGTCGGTTCGACCACCTCGACCGCGAAAGGGATTCCACCATCTCCTTCGGCCAGGGTCAGATGTTCCGGCCTGATGCCGAGGTCCACCGGCTGCCCGTCGGGCACGGAACCTGCGACGCTCGCAGGCAGCGTCGCCAACGCGAGGCCCTGCGCGGACCGGACTTCCACCGTCCCGTCGCGCCGCTCGACGATGGCGGGAATGAAGCTCATGGCCGGCGAGCCCAGAAAGCTGCCGACGAAGCGGGTTGCGGGCCGGTCGTAGAGGTCGAGCGGACTGCCGACCTGCTCGATCCGGCCAGCGTTCATGACGACGATCCGGTCCGCCATGGTCATCGCCTCGATCTGATCGTGCGTCACGTAGACGATGGTGCTTTGCAGGCGGCGGTGCAGGGTCTTGATTTCGGCGCGCATCTGCACGCGCAACTTGGCGTCGAGATTGGACAGCGGTTCGTCGAACAGGAAGACATGCGGATCGCGCACAATGGTGCGACCCATGGCGACACGTTGCCGCTGCCCGCCCGACAGCTGGCGGGGGAGGCGGTCGAGATATTCGGACAGATTGAGAATAGCGGCCGCCTTCGCGACCTTGTCGGCGATCGACGCTGCTTTTTCGCCGCGGATCCGCGGCCCGAACGCGATGTTGTCGCGCGTGCGCATATGCGGGAAAAGTGCATAGGACTGGAACACCATCGAGATGTTTCGCTGCTGCGGCGCGAGCCGGTTGGCAAGCTGGTCGCCGATCCAGAGTTCGCCTGAGGAGATATCCTCGAGGCCCGCGATCATGCGCAGCAGCGTGGACTTGCCGCAACCGGAGGGTCCGACCAGCACGGCGAACTCGCCGTCCTCGATGGCAAGGTCGATCCCGTGCACCACGACCACGGAACCGAACGTCTTGCCGACACCGGCCAGTCTGATGCTCGACATGGGTCACGCGTCCTCGATGATGTCGCGCACGAAGCGCAGGTTGCCGGCCGTCAACCCGGCGTCGACCGGCAGCACGGCCCCGGTGATCCCCGAGGCGTGGGGCGAGGCATGGAACAGTACGGATTGCGCCACCTCCTCCGGCTCGTCCATGCGGCCGAGCGGGTAATGGCGGTTGACCTCGCCCAGAAGGTCGGGACGACGCTCGAACCGGTGCGCCCAAGCCTGCGTGTTGACCGAACCCGGGCAGACCACGTTCGCACGCACGCCGCGGCCCCCCTCTTCCACCGCGATGGCCCGCGCATAGGCCACCATGCCGGCCTTGGCGGCCGAATAGGCAGGGTTGCAGAAATGCGAAAGAGCGTTGACCGAGGCATCGTATACCACCGCACCGCTGCCCCGCCGGCCCATGCACTCGACGAGAGGTCGGGTGACCCGGAAGCATCCGTGGAGATTGAGGTCTATCTCCGCCATCCACACCGCCTCGTCCACCTGGCCTAGAATTTCGCCCCGCGTCCGACCGGCATTGTTGACGAGAATGTCCGGTACCCCCACCATGTCGCACAATCGCTCGACCGCATCGCTTGCGGCCGCAGAGTCCACGAGGTCGAAGGCTTCCCGGTGCGCGAGATCGAGCCCTTCCAGCATCGTTTCGTCGCGGTCGAAGCCGCTGACCCGGGCGCCGGCACGCCGGAAGGCGGCGACCAGAACGCTTCCGATGCCACCGCCCGCCCCCGTCACCAGCACATGCCGGCCCTCGAGCCCCATCATCCGCAAATTCCCCGGACCTCGGTGCCGCGCGCCGGCCGGGTCTCGACCGGAGTTTAGAGGGGCCCCGGCCGCAGAGGCAACGACGATCGGACGGCGTTCGCCCGATCGAGCATGTTTCGCAAAAACAGGAGAAGAACAGATGATTGGGAGAGCAGCACGCCTAAGCCTTGTTTTCGCCGGAGCCACCCTGGTGGCCTGGTGCGCCGAGGCGTCCGCCGGCACAATCCGGGTCACCATCGCGGAATACAGCAAGGGAACCGGCCCCTATTTCGACCAGGCCGCCAAGGATTTCCAGGCCAAGAACCCCGGCACGACGATCCAGATCGAAGTGGTCCCCTGGGACAACCTTCAGCAGAAGCTGACCACCGATATCTCGGCCGGCACCAATGCCGACCTGTCGATCATCGGAACGCGCTGGCTGCTCGACTATGTCCAGCAGGGCGTCGTCACGCCCCTCGACTCCTACATCAAGCCCGACTTCAAGGCGCGCTTCATCGGAACGTTCCTGGCGCCCTCGGTGCTGAAGGGCAAGACCTACGGCCTGCCGATCGCCGCCTCGGCCCGCGCCTTGTACTACAACAAGGACGTCTTCTCCAAAGCCGGCATCAGCAATCCGCCTGCCACCTGGGCGGAGTTCAAGACCGACGCGGAGAAGATCAAGAGCAACGGCGGGGGCGCCTTCGGTTTCGGCCTGCAGGGGAAGGAAATCGAAACCGACGTCTACTGGTATTACGCCTTCTGGTCCTACGGTGGGGAGATCGTCAAGGACGGCAAGTCCGGCCTCGACAGCCAGGCGGCGTTCGATTCAGCGAAACTCTACAAGAGCTTCATCGACGAGGGGCTGACCCAGCCGGGCGTCACGTCCTATTCGCGCGAGGACGTGCAGAACCTGTTCAAGCAGGGCAAGGTCGCGACCGTCATCACGGCGCCGTTCCTGTCGAACCAGATCAAGACCGAAGCGCCCAACCTGAAATACGGCGTCGCGCCGATCCCGGCGGGTCCGGGCGGGGCGCAAGGCACCTACGGCGTGACCGATTCGATCGTCATGTTCGAGAATTCCAAGAACAAGGAGGAGGCCTGGAAGTTCCTGGACTACCTGTTCACGACCGACATGCGCATCAAGTTCGACAAGGTGGAAGGCTTCCTGCCGGTCAATGCGGAGGAGGCCAAGGACCCGGCCTTCGCGGACAATCCCGATCTGAAGGTTTTCGCTTCGCTGCTGCCGAGCGCGCGCTTCGCCCCGGTCATCCCCGGCTGGGAAGAGATCGCCGACGCGACCTCCTCGGCGATCCAGAAGATCTATCTCGGGCAAGGCCAGGTCGAGCCGACCCTGAAGGAGGCCGCCGCCAAGGTCGACGGCATCTTGAAGAAGTAGCATCGAGCATCGGCGGCGGGCCGCGGCCCGCTGCCCAGCAGCCCACTTTCCGGAGGCGCACGGCACCATGCAGCTTGGCAGGCTTTCTCAGCCTTATCTCCTGATCCTGCCGAGTTTCCTCATGGCCGCCTTCATCGTGCTCTGGCCGCTCGGCGAACTCGTGCAGATCGCGACGCACGAGGTCAACCGTTTCGGCCAGTTGCGCGACTTCACCGGCCTGGCGAACTTCGCCGTGCTGGCCAGCGATGCGGATTTCCTGGCGACGATTCTGCGCACCCTGATCTGGACCGTGGGGGTCGTGGGCGGCACGCTGATCGTCTCGCTCCCGGTAGCGCTCATTCTCAACGACGACTTCTACGGCCGGAGCGTGGCGCGCGTCATCGTCATGCTGCCCTGGGCCGTCTCCTTGACCATGACCGCCATCGTGTGGCGTTGGGCCCTCAGCGGCGAAAACGGCATGATGAATTCGGGCCTCGCCGACCTCGGGCTGATCCACACCAACATCCAATGGCTGGCCCAGGCCGAAACGGCCTTTCCGGTGCAGATCGCGATCGGCATCCTCGTGTCGATCCCCTTCACGGTGACCATCTTCCTCGGCGGCCTGTCGTCCATTTCGGACGAGCTCTATGACGCCGCCGCCATCGAGGGCGCGGGCCGCCTGGCGCAGTTCCGCTTCATCACGCTTCCGCTGCTCAAACCCTTCGTCAACATCGCGCTGGTGCTGAACACCATCTACGTGTTCAACTCCTTCCCGATCATCTGGGCCATGACCCAGGGCGGCCCCGCCAATTCCACCGACATCATGGTGACCTATCTCTACAAGCTGGCCTTTCGCTGGGGGAAGCTCGGCGAAGCCTCGGCGGTGTCGCTGTTGATGTTCGCGGTGCTGATCACCTTCACGCTCGTCTATCTGCGCATCAGCCAGCGCGATGAGGCCGAGGCGTGAGCAAGCTCCAGCGGTCGATTCTCTACTGGCTGCTGCTCTCGCCGCTCGTGGTGCTGGTGATCTTTCCCTTCGCGGTGATGTTCATCACCGCCGTCAAGCCGGCCACCGAAGTGCTCCAGCCGAGCTGGTGGCCGAGCGCGCCGCACTGGGGAAATTTCGTCGAGATGTGGCAGGCCGCCGGCTTCGGCCCGGCGCTGGTGAACTCGCTCTACACCGCCGTGGTCTCGACGCTGCTGGCCCTGGCGGTGTCGATCCCGGCGGCCTACGGGCTCAGCCGCTACCGCTTCGCCGGCCGCGGCGCGGTCAAGCAGTTCCTGCTGATCTCGCAGATGCTCTCGCCCATCGTGCTGGTGCTCGGGCTGTTCCGGCTCGCGGCGGCGCTGGGCCTCGTCGACAATCTGAATGCCGTCGTGTTCATCTACGCGGCCTTCAACATCGCCTTCTCGGTCTGGATGCTGCAAAGCTACTTCGCCACCATTCCGCTCGATCTCGAAGAGGCCGCCTGGATGGAGGGCGCCAGCCGGGCCAAGACGCTTCGCATCGTGTTCCTGCCGCTGGCCATACCGGCCATCGTGGTGACGGCCATCTTCACCTTCATCAATGCCTGGAACGAGTTCGTGATCGCGCTGACGATGCTGCGCCGGCAGGAGAGCTATACCTTGCCGATCCAGATCTTCTCGCTGGTGGCGGGTCGCTACACGGTGGAATGGCATTATGTGATGGCGGCGGCCTTCGTGGCCACGGTGCCGGTCGCCATCGTGTTCGCGTGGCTGCAACGCTACCTCGTGCGCGGCCTGGCGCTGGGGGCGGTGAAGTGAAGGTTCCGGCAGAACGCGGTCGTGTCACAGGCTGCACTCTGTTCAGATCTCTCGAGCCAGCTCTCAGCCGCCGCAGGCGGCGTGTCGAAGCATGGGCCGAGTCCGTCACCATTCGGATTTGCCTTCTGCAGCGGCTCCGGATGAGGAGACCGAAAGGTGGCTCAACTGCGATGGCCCTGGCGCCTTGCACCCTTTGACCAGAGTAGAAGGGAAGCAGCATCATGAAGATCAGGCCCTTCCCACCGCGTCGCTGGCCTGCCGCACCCAATCGAGCCGGCTCGCCGGGATCAGGCCGTAATTGTAGAAGTTGATGCCGTCGGCGCCGGCCGCTTTCGCGGCCAGCACCTTGCCGGTCAGTGCGTCGGCGCCGGTCACCTCCGGGTAGAACACCCGCAATCCGGCGCCGAGGAATTTGTCCGGCCCGAGGGCCGCCCGGCCGGCCGCAATGAATTCCCCGACCTTGCCGGGCTCCATGTCGTAGGCGCACAGAAGCAGGCCGTCGCAGACGCGCCCGAGCGCCTCCCAGGCGCAGCCGTCGCGCCAGCCCTCCGGGCCGTCGATCACCACGATCTTGCTGGCGGGATCGGCCCGGTCGCGCATCTCGGCCACAAGACTCGTCACCGGCTCGAAGCGCCAGTTGAGGTAGTCGTAAAAGTCCGGAAAGCCGCGGAACGTTTCGATGCCGCGGGCCGGAAAGTCGGGCCAGCGGGGTTTTGGCACCGGGCGCTCGGCCATTTCGACGAGCCAGCGCCGCACGGCGGCCCGCGCCGCCACGCCGTCCGCTCCCGAGCGGGCCGCCCGGGCCATGCAGCTCGGGCAAAAGCAGAGCGAGAGCAGGAACTCGTCCTCGGGCTGCAGGCCGACGCCGTCCTTTTCGTGGTGGTAGCCGTGCGCGAAGCCCATGAAGCAGGGGCTTTCGAGCTCGATGATATCGGGCCGGTAGGCCCGCGAAATGTCTTCCACCAACGTCGCCGCATAGGTCCGGGCTGCGTCGTTCGACGGGCACAGGCTGTAATAGTTGGGGTCGCCGAAGGCGTTGCGGGTCACGGCCTCGGGGTGCAGCATGCCGAGCCGGGTGTTGTGCAGGCAGACGGTCCAGCAGCACGTCGCCATGCCGCCCTGCTGGCGTTTCTCGACAAGCTGGCCGAGCACGTCGCCGGTCTCGGCCAGGATATCGGTGACCTTGGGCTTGATGGCCGAACGGTCCCAGCGGGCGGGCGTCGGCCGGAAATAAACCGTGCCGTCCTCCGGGAAATAGGACTTGCGGCGTGGGCTGCGCGGCTGAAGGAACCGGCCGGCATGGTAGGAGGTCGCCAGGCTGACGGCGTTGAGCCCGGCCCGACCGCCGAGGTCGGCCAACACCTGGTCGAGGCCGACATCGCCGATGTCCCAGGCATAGGTCCACATGGACGTGTGCATGTCGGTGTCCTCGCGGTCACGTGGTGCCGCGGGAGGGACCCCGAAGCGATCCTTCCGAGGCCGGTGTTTCGACCCTTATAGCGCCGCGACGGCCGTCATCTCGACGCGCAGGTCGGGGTCGGCGAGACGCGCTTCGATGCAGGCCCGGGCCGGCGGATTCTTCGGGTCGATCCATGTGTCGTAGACACTGTTCATGGCGCCGAAATCGGCGATGTTCGGCAGGAACACATTGACGGCCAGGAGCTTCGATTTATCGGTGCCGGCTTCCTTCAGCAGCGCGTCGATCTTGCCGAGGACGTCGCGGGTCTGGTCCTCGATCGAGGCTTTCGTGGCTTTGGCCACCTGGCCCGCCACATAGACCGTATCGCCATGGACGACCGCCTGCGACATGCGCGGGCCGACCTGGAAACGCTTGATCATGATTGCTCCTCGAAGAAAGGCTGATGCATCTCGCGTTCAGCCGAAAAAGGTCGGATAGGCGTGGCGCACCCGCCCATCGGCATCGACACCGAAGATGATGCGGTAGAGGTGCAGGCACGTGCAGGGATGCGAGATGCCGAATTCGACCACGTCGCCGACCCGCACGTCCACTCCGGGCTCCACGGCCAGAAAGGCGTGCTGGTCGTTCAGCTTCGTGGTGCGCAACCCTTTGGCCTCCGCCGCCTGAACGCCGTCACGGAACAGCCGCAAGGGGCGCGGCAGGTCGAAATCGTAGGACACGTCGCGCATGCCCATGCCGCAGATGGCAAGCCCCGGCTCGGGACACGACAGCACCTCGGCCCACAGCCGCAGCACGGGGTGGAACGCTTCGCCCGCCGAGGTCACCGCATCGTCGAGCCGGAACCCGCCCCGGCCGTCGATCGTGGCGAGTGCGCGCTCGTAAACGCCGTGGTCGCTGAAGAAGATGGCGCCGCTGCGCAGCACGAGTTCGGCCCGGCCGTCGGCCGCGACCACCGGACCCAGGGCTTCAACGACGCGGTCGAAGAACACCGAGCCGCCCGCGGTGAGCACCAGCGGCCGCTCCGGGCCGACACGCGCCCGGACGGCGCGGAACAGTTCGGCGGCGCGCCCAAGCACATCATCGATCGCCGCCCTGGTGCGCTCGGGCGTGGGTTGCGCCGCGGCGCCCTCGTAGGTCGCGACACCGGCCAGCACCAGCCCGGGAGCCATCGCGACGGCGTCGATCAGTGCGGCGGCAGTCTCGGTGCTGCGCGCCCCGGCCCGACCGAGCCCGACTTCGACGAGCACCCGCAAAAGGGGCACCTCGCCGGCGCTCCAGGCCTTGGCCAAGGCGTCGACCGAGCCCGAGGAGTCCGCAAAGACGTAGATCTCGGCCTCGGGCCAGGCTCGCAGCAGTGCGGCCAGACGGTGCGCTCCGGCCCGACCGCCAACCTCATTGGCGAGGATCAGCCGCTTCAGCCCGGCGCGCAGCATGACGGCGGCCTGCCGGATGTCGGCGACCGTCGTACCCCAGGCCCCCGCTTCGACGAGCGAGGCGGCGAGCGCCGGCGCCATCGGGGTCTTGGCATGCGGCGCGATCGCTACCCCGTGCTGCCGGGCGTAGCGCAGCATCAGGTCGCGATTGTTCGCGAAAGCCACTTCGTCGAGGGTGAGCACCGGCAGCGTCATCGCGCCTTCGGCCGGATGCCAGCCCCTTGCCCCCACCTCCTCGATCGGCAGCGCATCGGTCCCGGGCGGTATTCCTCTGATTCGGTCGTCGAGCACGATGGTGTCGGACAGGGAATTTGCCACGGCTGCACGATCCTTCGGTGCGGCATCCAGTTTGACCCAACCATGTAGCCGCCCGGCCGCAGCGAGGCTAGACCCTCCGTCGCACCATCATCGGCATGCCGCCGCGCGAGCGCAAGGCAACCCGCTGCACCGGCATGACCTCGTGGCCCGGCGCCAGCGTCAGCCGAAAGCTTCGCATTACGGTGGCCAGCACGATGGCGGCTTCCTGCAACGCGAAAGAGGCCCCGATGCAGACGCGCGGGCCGGCCCCGAACGGCAGGTAGCTGAACCGATCGATGCGGCCCCGGTTCGCCGGAAGGAAGCGCTCCGGCACGAAGTGGTCGGGCGCCTCCCACAGTCGCTTGTGCCGGTGCAGCACGTAAGGCGACACCACCACCATGGTGCCGGCCTTGATGCGTAGGTCGCCCAAGAGGTCCGGACCCAGCGCCTGGCGCGAGATGGTGGCGGCCGGCGGATAGAGCCGCATGGCTTCATCGATCGCGGCGCGGGCATGGACCAGCTTGTCGAGCGTCCCCGGCACGAACGCTCCGTCCGGTAGGCTTTCGTCGGCCTCGCGTTCCACCTCGGCGCGCGCCGCCGCGTCGCGCGACAGAAGAAACAGTGACCACGTCAGCGCATTCGATGTCGTTTCATGCCCTGCGATGATGAAGGTGACCAGATTGGCCTTGATTTCAATGTCGGAAAGGCCCTGCCCGGTCTCGGGATCGGAGGCCTGCAGCAACAGGGTGAGCAGATCCGGGGGAGCCGCTTCAGGGTCCGCATCGATGGCGGCGCGGCGCCTGGCGACCATGGTATCGACGGCATCTTCGAAGAAGCGCAACATCGGCTGGCTGCGGATGCGACCCCAGCGCGGCACCCAGTCGGGCATGCCGAGGACGTCCAAAGGGTCGATCCTGCCGACCGTTTCGAGGAAGCGTGACACGACCGCAGTAAATTCCTCCTCGGTGCGGGTCAGCGCGTCCGAGAAGATGGTGCGCCCCAGGATGCGCAGGGTCACGCGCGCCATCTCGGCCGACACGTCGACCCTTCGGCCGTCGCGGTGACGCCGCCAGCGCTCGGCCATATCGGCGGCGACCACGCCCATGCTGCTTTGGAAGCCCAGGACGTGGCGCGGCGCGAACATCGGCGCGAGCGCCCGCCGTTGCGCCCGCCACTCGTTGCCCTCCGCCAGCAGAAGGCCGCTGCCAAGACCGGGCGCCAGCATGCGCCGCTGCAGAATGCCCTTGTCGTAGTTGTCGGCGTTCTCGACCAGAACGTGTCGCACCACCGCTGGATCGCTGACGACGGCCAGGCGTCCCAAGACGCTGCGACCGGAGACGATCGGCTTCTCGAAATGCAGTTTCGTCCAGGTCGCGACCGGATTGTCGCGCAGCCCCCATAAGAGACCCAGCGTGCCGAGGGGAGCGTCGAGCGGTTCGGGCGCGGGCGCCCGCTCACCCCGCGGCGAGAAACCTAGCTTCGCGGGCGCTGCCCCGGACGAAAATGCCGGTTCGGAAGCGGCGAGACTCATGGCGATCTACTCCCGGCCAGGCGCCAACGTTTCCTCGAAGATGAGCACCGCAGGTGCCCGCCGCAACGGGAGAATTCGCACAGCGCCAAAACATGTCACGTGCGAGCCAAGCGCGGCCCACCCCGGCCTTGCGGGGAAGCGGCTTGGCGCTTATAGAGGCCCGACCGTGCGCGGACGCACTCGGCCCCGAGCCGTGCGCCGCTCCCTTCGTCTAGCGGTCCAGGACGTCGCCCTCTCACGGCGAAAACAGGGGTTCGAGTCCCCTAGGGAGCGCCAGTTAAGTCAAAGGTTTACCCTAGAACATCGGGACGATCTCGGCACCGTACGGAAAAAATACGGAAAACCTGATCCTGAATGTGGCCGCACTCCCCCGAACCTGGGCGGACCGGTGAACGCCTTCAGAAAGGCAGCAACAGCAGTTCAGGGTCGCAGGGGCAGCTTGCCTCATGGTGGAGGTGATTGCCCTCGTCGAGGGGCTTCAGCACGGGTCCCGCAGGAGCCGCTCGCCTAGGCTTAGGT
>JBBPYT010000066.1:0-3127 GCA_038199665.1 Hyphomicrobiales bacterium | reverse complement strand
CGATGTCATCGGCAGCGCAGGCGTCGACCCAACCCATGATGATCCTCCACATCTTGCGGACCGACCGTGTACCGCTTCGCCGCTTCGTGGCAGAGGTGTCCGATAGGCCCGACCCGAGCTTTACCGGCGTCCAAAGGATGGACGCGCTGCTACGCCGCCGTGGCGGCGACCGGGGCAGCGGACCTCGCTCCCGCTGGCAATTGCCGGACGACGAAATAACTGGGATCCGTCCGTTGCCGAAGCACCGCCGGGATGATCTCCCTGTATGCCTCCCACAAGCCAGCGTAGGGGGTCGGGCAATCATGCTTGACCGCGGCATGCAGCTTGGGCAGCGCGTGGTAGGGCACCATCGGGAACATGTGGTGTTCGACGTGGTAGTTCATGTTCCAGTAGAGGAAGCGCAACACCGGATTCATCATCACGGTGCGGCTGTTGAGCCGATGGTCGAGCACGTCCTCGTCGAGCCCGGCATGCTGGGTCAGCCCGAACACCAGCAGGAGCCAGCCGCCGTAGAGCGTGGGCAGGCCGACGAACATGGCCGGCAGGATGGAGCGCGTCGCCACGCCTGCCACGGCCACGGTCGCGAATACGGCAAGCCATATGCGCGCCGTCCGGTAAACCTTCGACCGTTCCATATCGGGGATAAAGGTCGCTTCCTCCGGGTCGAGCCGGCCGACGCTGTGGAGCAATAGCTTCCTGAATGCCGCATAGCTGCTGTACAGCGCGAAGATGTTGGACAGAACCTTCAGCACCTGGGTAGGCCGCATCACGGCGATCTCGGGATCCCGCCCGACGATGATGGTATCCGTGTGGTGGCGGGTATGGCTCCAGCGCCAGACGGTCGGTTCGCGCAGGACCATGAAACAGGCGATATTATACACCACATCATTCATCCAGCGCGTCTTGAATGCCGTGCCATGGCCGCATTCGTGCCATCGCGAATCCGAAGCCGAGCCGTAGAGCACGCCGTAGGCGATGAAGAACGGAACGCAAGCGAGGCTGCCCCAGAACCAGTAGCCTCCGAACCCCGTCAGCACCAGCGCGCCGAACCAGATCAGCGTATCGCGAATGGCCGGGCCATCGCTGCGCTTCATCAATTCCTTGAGGTCCTTGCGCGCGATCGGCGCACTGTACCACTTTGCGGTAGTCAAGCCGTTCAGCTGCGCGGCCTTGGCATCCTCGCCGAGAAGACCGTAATCACGTCGGACGATCGTTGCGGCCATAGGGTCCTCCGGATCCGCGAGGGCTCTCCGCTCCCGCTGCGGCGAGCCGCGAGGCTCTCTCAGGCCAAGTTAGCCCAGATGCCCGTCCGCGACAATCGCATTGTGATAGTTTCTATCATGATCTATCATGACTTCGGTCAGAGCCTTGAAAGAAGCCATCATGCCGTTGAACGGTCGTCCGACGGTCCGCGACGTCGCCGCAACGGCGGGCGTCAGCGTGGCGACGGTGGATCGCGTGCTCAATCGGCGTGCCCCGGTGAACGAGGTCACTGCCCGGCGGGTGCTCGACGCCGCCCGCGCCGTAGGCTTTCACGCCACGACGCTGGTGCAGAAGCGGCTGGCGGAGCGGCTCGAGGATCGCACGCTCGGCTTCCTGCTGCAGAGACATTCCGAGAATTTCTATCAGGCGCTCGGCCAAGAACTCGCCCGCGCAGCGCGCGCCGCAACCGCAGTCAAAGGGCGCGCCTCGATCGAATATCTCGATGATCTCGCACCCGCACGGGTTGCCGAAGGCCTGCTCCGGTTGGCGGGCAAATCCGACGCGGTGGCCTTGGTGGCGGCGGATCACCCCAGGATCTCCGAGGCGGTCGAAACGGTGCGGGCGAACGGCACCCCGGTGTTCGCGCTGCTGTCCGACATCACGGCTCCGGCCCGCACGGGCTTCCTTGGCATCGACCATCGGAAGGCCGGGCGCACTGCCGCCTGGGCCATATCGCGGCTCGCGGAAGCGCCCGGCAAGGTCGGCGTTCTGATCGGCAATCACCGCTATCTCGGACAGGAACTTTGCGAGATCAGTTGCCGATCGTATTTCCGCGAGCATGCGCCTGGCTTTCAGGTGCTCGACGCCCTGATGAGTCTGGAGGATACCCGCCTCGCCCATGAGGCGACGCTTGAACTTCTCAGCCGCCATCCGGACCTCGCCGGCCTTTACGTCGCGGGCGGCGGCATGGAAGGCGTGATCGGTGCCCTGCGCGAGCACGGCCGCTATGACCGGATCGCCGTCGTTTGCAACGAACTCATCCCGGAAACCCGGGCCGCGCTGATCGACGGCGTCGTAGACCTTGTGATTGCCACGCCGATCGCCGCTTTGGCCGACCGGACCGTTGCGGCAATGGCGGCAGCCCTGGGACAGAAAGGCAGCGAGCTCGCCGCGCAGGTGCACTTGCCGTTCGAGCTTTATGTTTCCGAGAGTATCTGAAGCGGGCAGCGGCTTCACCTTCATCGGCGTAGATGCCTCCCTGCAGGATATCGTGAGGGCATTATCATCGTGGCTGCCGTCAGGCGGCCGAGGAACCGTGCGGGCCGCGAAGCACGAAGATTTGTGCTGTTGCGATGCTGCTGACACGTGTTATAACTTAGGTAGTTTCACTTAAGGCGTATACCGGGTCCAGATGGCATTGAACGCGGGCGTCGAACCAGAGACGCTCAGGATCTCATGTTCTTTCGCTCCATGCGTTCTGCCGATCATCATGTCGAATGATCGGTCGCGGCGAATCCACGAGCCGTCCCTCAGCTCCTATTCCAAACCGTCGATCATGAAAGGGCTGCTTGGTGAGCAGTTCCGCTCCCGAGCTGCGTCCGTGACCAAGCCCGGCAAGTCGCCGGCCGCAAGGCAAGAGGGGGCCGACGACGTCCTTTACCGCCTGACAGGGTCCTAAGTTGCCATCCCTGAAGTTCGGATGCCGGTTTTGACGACGCCTACCCTTGCCGATGCGCCGCACGACCTTTCCCCCGAAGTTCAAGGCCGGGAACAAGGCGGTTCCCACCTTAAGACCTTCGCCCGGCCCCGTTCCTCGGAGGCAAAGCAGCCGAGGGCGGTACTGGTCCTCGGCATGCACCGGAGCGGCACCTCTGCGTTGAGCGGGGTGATGAAACTGCTCGGCATTGCGGTTCCGGGCGATCTT
>JBBPYT010000065.1:0-6282 GCA_038199665.1 Hyphomicrobiales bacterium | reverse complement strand
GGATCGTCCGTCGCTGACGATCGGCGAACAGCAGCGCCACCCGGTCTCCGACTTTTATCCCGGCGCGGTCGACCACCACCGCGCCGTTCATCGCAACAGGCCGACCCGGCTGTGCTGTCGCGGGCTCTTCTTCCGTCGTCGAGGCCGCCGCCGCGATGCGATGTTCGGTCAAGCGATGAGGTGCGGTAGGCGTTCCGGCGGCCGCCAGCGGCTCGATGCCTTGCTGGTCGAGGGTGTCGACGAGTTCCGCCATTATGCCGTCGGGGTCGCGATAAAAGCTCGAGGCGAAACAGCGCCAGAAGCGCCAGCCTACGCGCTCCAGAATCCTTTGCCGGCGCATGTCTTCGCGCCATTGCTGGGGGCCGTGGAAGCTGTCCCCGTCACATTCGACCGCCAGACGGCGGCCTTCCGTGCCTTCGACCACGAGATCGATGCGGAACCCCTGCGCGCCGACCTGCGGCTCGACGCTGTAGCCGAGCCCCACGAGACGGCGCATCAGGTCGCGCTCGAACTCCGACTCGCAGGCGCCATAGCGATCCTCGGAGGTGGCGGGACGCGACGGCATGGGACTGTCGAAATGGGCAATGAGCCTCGCCTTCAGGTCCTTCGGATTGAGGTCTTCCAGCGGCACTGAGCGCACCAGGACGAGGCGGTCGCGCGCCCGCGACGCGGCCACGTTGAACCTTTGCTCGTAACGCAGCATCGTCAGGGTCGTCCGGCGCTGGCGGTCGGCGACCATGGACAGAAACACGACGTCCCGCTCGTTGCCCTGGAACGTGGCGCTATCGCCGCACAGGATGGCGTGGCGCTGCATGGCTTCCTCGCCGATGCGCTCGGACAACATCACCCGCACCAGTTCAGCCTGCTCGGCCCCGATCAGCGAGATCACGCCGATCGAGCGATGCCGCTGCGCGGGATCATCGGCGATCTTCGCGATCTCATCGACGATGACCTCGGCTTCGGGGCGATTGATCTTGCGGGCTCCGTCGCGGGTGCCGTGCGGCACGAAAATGTCGATGAGCGGCGGGTCGAGCCGCTCCTGTGCCGATGGAATCCGCAGCGGCACGAGTTTCTCGGGATAGAACTGCATCGAGAACCGGATGATCGGCTCGACACAGCGGAAATGCTCCTTCAGCATCAGCCGGCTATCGGGAAACACGGCCCGCATCAGGTCGTACAGGCTTTCGCCCGGCTCGAGCAGGCTCTTGTAGGGGAGGTCCCGCAGGAAGTGATGGCGCAACTGTTCGATCTTGCTCTGCGTCACGAAGGGCGCCGTGGGGCTGACCTGCCGGTCGTCGCCGACGGCCAGGATTTTTCGGCCGCGCAGCAGCGCGGGGATTTCCGTCACATCGGACTGTGACGCCTCGTCGAGAATGACGAGATCGAACGTCGCAAGATCGGCCGGCAATTGTTCGGCCACCCGCCAGGTCGGCATGATCCAGCAGGGTACGGCATCGTAGCAGCGCGCCATGGCGTCGCGTGCCGCGCGCCGATGGTGACCCGCGCCCTTGCCGGTACCCTTGCCGAGCCGGCCGAGGGCGCGGACATATTCGACAAGCGCGGATTTCACGCGGGGCGACAATCGTCGCTCGAGGGCATGGAAGGCGCGTTCGCGGACGAGTTCGACGAAGAGCTTGCGTCCGCGCCGATCGGCGGCATCGCGTTCGCGCGACAGGGCCAGCAATTCATCGCGTCCGTCCATACGGTCAAGATGCAGCTCCGCGGCGCCGCTGTCCCAGGCGGCACGCCAGTCGCTCGGCACGAGGGCGTCGCGATCCGGGTCCGGGGGTTCGCTGCGCAGGCGCCGCGCCCAATCCGGCGCTCCCGCCCGCGCGATGTGGTCACCCAGGGTCTCGATGAGGGCCAAGGCCTGCGCCGCTCCGCGAATCTTGGCGATGCGCGTCTCGAGCGCGCCCCAAATCGCTGTGACCTTGGCGGTCTCGACGTCGTCGCGGCCGACCACCTGCTCGAAGAACTGCCGTGCCATGGCTGAGGTCCGGTCATCTCCCGCGAACACGGCTGCGGCTCGCGCCCTTGCGGCGTCCGCTGTCGCGAGCCGGGCTGAGGTATTGGCTCCCTCCACCTGACCTGCCAGGGCTCGCGCCAGCCCCGGATCTTCAGCCAGGAGTTCGAAAGGTGGCGTGCTGCTTGCCAGTGTTTGCAGGAAGATGAGGACGGCCCGCGCCTTGTCGAGCTGAGCCAAATATTGCACCGCCGCCTGCAGGCTGCCTGCGTCGTTTCCGGCGGGAGCGCCGAGTTCCTTGGCGAAAGTCCGCCAGCGCGCGGCCAGCGCCAGCCGTTGTTCCACGAGGGCGATGTGGCTTTGCATGGCGCGCCAGGCATCCTCGTCTTCGCCCGGCGAGGTTCCCCGGACCCGCACCGAGGCGACAAGCTCCTTGCTGACCGACTTGCCGATGGACAGCCGTGGCCAAAGCCTTTCGCCTGCCGCGGCACGACCGATGGCGGCGCGCGCCGCCTCGTCCTCCAGCACCTGTTCCGGCATTTCCACCGCGAACGGCGCGAGGCGCGCCCGCTCGCTTTCGATCGCCCAGAACGCCGCGTCAATGTCGCGCAGCAGTGCGAGCCACGGCGTCTGATCCTGGCGAACAGCCGAGCCGAGGACGAGCCCGAGCCAGCTTTGTTGATCGACGGCTTCCCGGGCCGAAGCCAGACCGCGGAGCGCCCGGATGCAGCGTTCCGCGCCCTCGATCTGTTCAGGCCCGATCCGGAGGGCGTGCGCCGGACCCATAGCGGCGCCCTGGGCCAAGGTTCGGGCGCGAATCAGATCCTCGTGCCAGGTTGCGACCCGCCGCGCCTCCGGGGTGTCGCCCGGAGAGGGCAGTCGTGCCCCCATATGGTCGAGAAATTCGCCCGCTTCGCGGCGCGCTTCAGCCAAGGCCTGCACGTCGGCGTCGGTCACAGCGGTTTGCGCCGCGAACGCAACCGGCCGATCGGTGAACCAGGCATGCGCCTCCCGCAAGGAGGCGAGCCGCCGGGCCAGATCGGCGGGACTCTCGGCTCGCGGCCCGACCGGGGCCGTCTGCCGCTCCGCGATGCGATCGAGTTCGCCGTCGATCGCGGCCAGGCGACCGCGAATCTTGACGATCTCGGCTTCGCAGCGCCGGATCGCCGCAATCCGCATTTCGGGCCGGCTCTCTTCCACCACCGCCTGGATCTCGCGAATGGCGGTTTCGACCTGCCGCAGACCCTGGCGTTCGTTCGACAGGATCGAGATGGTCAGCGGCCTCACCTTCTCGGGCAGTTGGTCGCGCAGAACCGACAGCGCCGCCTCGCCGCGCGACAGGACCAGCACGCGCTGACCGAGCGCCATGGCGTGACAGATCAGATTGGCGATCGTGTGGGTCTTGCCGGTCCCGGGCGGACCCTGGACGACGAGACCGTCGCCTTCCGCCAGGCGGCGGACGATGGCGATCTGGTCTTTGTTGAAGGGTTTCGGAAAAAATACGTCGGTCACCGAGTCGCCCTCGGCCGGCCCATCGCCGGGCGGCGACGTCTTCAAATGATCGCCGAGAGGCTCCCAGGTGCCGCCGTTTTCTGCGGATGGCGCCGTCACGAGGCGTTCCGCCAAACCCTGGATCGGAGCGCCGTCGCGCGCCATCGTCCGGAAGCGGGCGATATCGTCGAGCACCACGTGCTGCGACCGCGGCCGGGCGAACAGCGTCCAGTCATCGGAAACGCACGGTCCCTCCGGGCCGTCCTCGACCCGCTCGGCTGCAGCCTGCCCCGGCGCGTAGATGCCGTTCGAGGCGAGCCGTGTCGCCGCCGCCATCAGGACGGGCTCGAATGTATCGCGCCGGTAGGGGGTAACGCCTTCATCGTCGCCCACCCTCGCGATTTCTCGGCGGATGATGTCGTCGAGCAGGTTCAAGTTCGGACAGTCGAATTCCTCATATGGCTTCAAGTCGGCGCGGGCGTCCGCGCCGCGCGGCCTGACCTGGAGCGTGCCGGTGTCCTCAAGTTCGATCTCGACCGCGCGTTCGAGCAGGGGACGGTCGATGCTGCGGCCGTCGCGGCGCCATCGGACCGAGCCGATGCCCCACACGGCTTCGAGGGCGCCGTCAGCTCCGCCGAGTTCGAGCTGCTGCTGGAGCTTGTAAAGCTTTCCATAGAGCGCGATCGTGCGTCGCCGCACGGCTTCCTCTTCGGCCCAGGCCGTCCAGGGTCCGTCGATCCAGGCCTCGATCTCGGCCGTGGTTTGCGGGTAGTCGACGAGGCGACGCTTGAGGTCGAAGCGGGGCGGTGCCCCGGCATCCTCGGCACGCTCCGGCACGGGCGCGAAATCCTCCGGGATGGCGGCTTCGGACGCGAGCAGGGCGTTGCGCTCCGTTGCGGTCACGGTTTCGAGCCGCTCAGCGATCGGTTCCGGGCGCGTGCCAGGGTCGGGGTATAGCTTCAGCCAGGGCGCGAGCGATTCGGGCAGGCCGGGCGGATCGCGGCGCGCCAGCCGTTCGACGCTGAGCCAGATCGCACCTTCGTTGTCGCGCGCCTCATGGCTGACGCCCGGCAGGTTGCGGGTATCGGCGCCGGGGATCGTCAGGACCGTTCCGTCCGACAGACGGTAGTCGGCCAGCCGGAACGCCACGCGCTCGTCGAGCTTGACGACCTGTTCGATGTAATCGAGCAGGCCGATGAGTTTCTCGCCTGCTGTCTTCAAAGCACCGGTCAGAGCTTCCCCTCCCCATTGCACCGCCGCCCGAAAGAAGCCCGGATGGCGCCACAAGGCAAGCGGGGACGTTTGCCCGGGGAGTTCTCCTTGGCGAATGCGGAGAAATCGTCGCGCACGCATCCGACGAGGTCACGTGTGAGCGGAAGGCGAGGCGGGTGCGACCCCGACTGCTGAAACTTTGCCGCGGCTGCAGGGTTTTGCCCGCTTGGCGGGCTGCGCAGTCCTGAGCACGGGCTCCATGCGGGCCAGAACCCGCAATTTCGGATCGCATCCGCCAGAACGCTCGAATTTTCTGATAATCACGCCGCGCTTTGTCGCTTTCTCGCGCGAGCGGGAAACTGTAAGCGCACCAGACTGCAAGCTCCGCAGTTCCTTTCCAGCAGAACCACATGCCCGACAAGAACCACATCCTGACCCTGTCCTGCGAAGACCGTCCCCGCATCGTCGCAACCGTGACCGGGCGACTTGCCGATTTGGGCGGCAACATCGCGGAAAGCTCCCAGTTCTGGGACCGCACCACTAATCGCTTCTTCCTGCGCATCCATTTCACGGCACCCGAAGACGTCACCCCGGATGCGATCCGGCAGGCGCTCGCTCCGGCTTCGGCGCTGTTCGGCATGCAACTCGATCTGACGGACGGCGACCGCAGGCCACGCATGCTCGTCATGGTGTCGCGCTTCGATCATTGCTTCGAACATCTGCTGTATCAGATACGCGTCGGCTGGCTGCGGGCCGATGTCGCTGCGGTCGTTTCGAATCACGAGGCGGCTCGTGCCTCTGCCGAAGCGGCCGGACTGCAATATCACTTCTGGCCGGTCAGCAAGGACAACAAGGCCGAACAGGAACAAAGAATGCTGGAGCTCGTCGATTCGACGGGGTCCGAACTTGTGGTCCTGGCCCGCTACATGCAGGTGCTGTCGGACCGCTTCTCCACCGCTCTCTTCGGCCGCATCATCAACATCCACCACTCGTTCCTGCCGGGCTTCAAAGGCGCCAGGCCCTATCATCAGGCCTATGAGCGCGGCGTGAAGATCATCGGCGCCACCGGGCACTACGTGACGGCGGATCTCGACGAAGGCCCGATCATCGAGCAGGAAACCGAGCGCGTCACGCATGCGCTGTCGGGCGACGATCTGGTGGCGGTGGGGCGAGATATCGAATCGCGCGTGCTGGCCAGGGCCGTGAAGATGCACCTCGAACGCCGCGTCTTCCTCAACGGCCGCAAGACGGTGGTCTTCACGTGAGCGCAGCCTCCATCGACGGCAAGGCTGTCGCGGGCGAGGTCACGGCCAGGGTCAAGTCCGCCGCCGAGGTGCTGCAGGCCCGCACCGGGCAGGCGCCCGGCCTCGCCGTCGTGCTCGTCGGCGAAAATCCCGCGAGCCAGGTCTATGTCGCCGCCAAGAGCCGCACCGCCAAGCAATGCGGGTTCAAGTCGGTACAGCTCGATCTGCCGGCCGAGACCGCCCAGGCGGCGCTGCTCGACCACGTGGCGGTTCTCAACGCCGACCCGACCGTCCACGGCATCCTGGTGCAGTTGCCGCTTCCGAAAGGCATCGACACGGATGCGGTGATCCGCGCCATCGATCCCGACAAGG
>JBBPYT010000064.1:0-6573 GCA_038199665.1 Hyphomicrobiales bacterium | reverse complement strand
TCAGGCTGGCCCAGCATATCCCGGTCCCTGCCCAACGTCGTGCGGACCGTTTGCCGGAATGGCCCGCCGATCGGGGGCCCCTGTCCAGAGGCGCTGCGCCGATGTCGAACCCAGACACAGCCAAGATCAGCGACACTTATCGGAAGATTTCTGGACGGCTTGCCAGCTTCAACCCCCCCAATCAACCTTGATGAGCACGTCGGGGCAAAGCTCGTCGCGGCGCAAACAACTCTTGACGGCATCAGTTTTGTTGCGAAGGACGGTTCTCGCCTTCTTGCAGGGTTGAGGAAAGCCAGAGATTCAAGCGGGGAACAGGCCTTTGCCGAAGGCAGCAAGGAAGACATAAGACATTGGGCTCTGAAAATGTCATTTGCGGCGACGCATGGCATCGGCTTTCGGGAGATTTGGCGGCCTCACCTTTCTGATCGTCCTTTGAGTCGGGCCGATGCGCGGCCGAGCCGATACGCCCCCAAGTGGGACGAACGGTTCAGCGCGGGTTTCGGAGACTCCATGGACCTGCCGGATCTCTCCTCCCTCCACTGCGCGATTGCAGACGACGTCTGCAACATTCACATCGACGAGATGGGCTTCGTCATGACTGGACCGAGCGGGGATGTCGTCGTCGACCCCGATTTTCTTCGGCACACCATCGTCGAACTGCTGTGGAAGACCAATTTGAAAGGCAAGATTCCAATATGGGCTCTCGACCGTTTCTCTTTTACCATTCCGAGCTCGCGCAATGATTTTTCCAGGGCGGGGGTCAGTTTCGACCTGGTTCAATCGAAAACATACAAACTAACGCTCGCTGGGTCGTGCACGATACACGGTGAATTCGAGTGTTCGGGTAATCTAAGCTTCAGCGGAAGCCACAA
Source organism: Hyphomicrobiales bacterium (assembly GCA_038199665.1). Taxonomy (GTDB): domain Bacteria; phylum Pseudomonadota; class Alphaproteobacteria; order Rhizobiales; family Beijerinckiaceae; genus Lichenihabitans. Next base: position 5,701 of record JBBPYT010000064.1, on the reverse strand, counting down.
TCTGGGGTCGGGACGCTGATTTTGAGCGGGCTGCCGCCGTAGTCATCGGGGATGGGTAGCGCCGGGTATGCGACGTTAGGAATATCACGCCGCTAGCGGTCGAGGCTGCCAGGGAGCAGGCGCGGGTGCCATGCAAGCGCCCTGCCGGACTCAATCGGGCTCTTGGGCGCCTTCGCCCTCGTAATTCTCCCCTTCCGACCTTCAACATGGATTGTCAGGTCAGGCCGCGGCGCGCTGATAATCCTTGATGTCCGAGAAGGTGATCTGGGGCCAGCGATCCTGCTCGTATTTGAGGGTGAAATTGGACGAGGCCAGGAACACCGGCGCGCCATCGAGGTCGGTCGCGGTCGAGGACGGATAGGCGGCCAGGAATTTCGACAATTCGAGATTGTTCTCGGCTGTCACCCAGCGCGCCACCTCGAAGCGGCTCGGTTCGAAACTGACCGGCAAGCCATATTCGGCCTGCAGCCGCTCGGCCAGGACATCGAGTTGCAGGGCGCCGACGACGCCCACCATGGCGCCCGACCCGTCATGGGGCACGAAGGTCTGCACGACACCTTCCTCGGCCATCTGCTGGAGCGCCTCGCGCAGCTTCTTGTTCTTCATGGCATCGGTGAGCTTCACCCTTCGCAAAATCTCCGGCGCAAAACTGGGAACGCCGCGAAACACCAGGTTCTCGCCCTCGGTCAACGTGTCGCCGATGCGCAAGGTACCGTGGTTCGGGATGCCGACGACGTCGCCCGGAAAGGCTTCATCGGCCAGCGCGCGTTCCTGAGCGAAGAAGAACTGCGGCGCGTTGAGCGCCATCTGCTTGCCGGTGCGCACCAGCTTGGCCTTCATGCCTCTGGTCAGGCGACCCGAGGAGACCCGCATGAAGGCGATGCGGTCGCGGTGGTTCGGATCCATGTTGGCCTGGATCTTGAAAACGAAGCCGCTCATCTTGTTTTCGTGGGCATCGACGAAGCGGCTCTCCGCGTGCAGCCACTTCGGCGGAGGCGCGAAACTCGCCAGCGCCCCGATCAGGTCGGCGACCCCGAAGGTCCGCAAGGCGCTGCCGAAGAATACCGGCGTCATGTGGCCTTCGAGATAGGCCTGTTCGTCGAAGGGCCTGCAGGCGTCGCGGGCGAGTTCGAGTTCGTCGATCGCAGCCTCCGCCTCGTGCGCCGGCAGCAGGGCCGCGACCCGAGGGTCTCGAGGTCCTTCGACCGGAATCGTCGGGGAATCGACATCGGCGTCGAGCTTGCGGATGACGTTGCGCTTGAGATCGTAGGTTCCGGCGAAGGATCGGCCGCGCCCGATCGGCCAGGTGACCGGCGCGGTGTCGAGCGCGAGCACCTTTTCGATCTCGTCCAGCAGGTCGAAGGGATCGCGCGTTTCGCGGTCCATCTTGTTGACGAAGGTGACGATCGGGATGTCGCGCAGCCGACACACCTCGAACAGTTTTCGCGTGCGGCTCTCGATGCCGCGGGCCGCATCAATGACCATCACGGCCGAATCCACCGCCGACAGCGTGCGGTAGGTGTCTTCCGAAAAGTCCTCGTGGCCCGGCGTATCGAGCAGGTTGAATACGCAGCCGGCGTGTTCGAAGGTCATCACCGAGGTGACGACCGAGATGCCGCGCTGGCGTTCGATGTCCATCCAGTCGGAGCGCGTCCGCCGCCGGTTGGCCTTGGCCCGCACTTCGCCGGCGAGCTGGATCGCGCCGCCGAACAGCAGCAGCTTTTCGGTCAGCGTGGTCTTGCCCGCATCGGGATGCGAGATGATGGCAAAGGTGCGCCTTCGCGCCACGGGATCGTCGGTGGTGGGGGACATGGCCGGATGGATAAGGGCGATCTTCGCAAAACGCCAGCCCGAGGCGAGCTTGCCTCCGGCGAGGATGAAGGCGTGTGCGCTTGGCGATTCGACCGAGATTATGCGCATTAGGCAAGACCTTGGATAAACCCTGCCTAAACGGGTGAAATTCGTGGATCCGGTTCGCAATCCTTTCGTGCCTGGTGCTGGTAGCCCTCCTGCCGAGTTGGCAGGTCGATCGGCCGTGCTGGCCGATGCCGCCTTGATCCTGTCTCGTGTGGCTCAGGGCCGACCCACGCAAAGCATGATCCTCGTCGGACTGCGAGATGTGGGCAAGACTGTTCTCCTGGTCAAGATGAAGGAGATGGCCATTACCGACAATCGCGGCAACGGGGCGTTACCGTCCGCAAGACCGTCGAAGTGACAATCGCGACATTCTGCCTCGAGCGCGGGCACGTGCTGCTCCACGACGACCGCCGATTTCGACCCCATGGAGTCCTTATTGGGCCTCCGAATCGCGTGAGACCATACGAGTCCTGACGCGTCCTCGGCTGCAAAAGCTCTACTCCGCCGCCCGAGGCATCAGCTCGCCCTGCTGCGGTGGCCCCATGAAATCCTCCTCGTCGTGCTTCGCAATCCGGTGGCGGGTGTGGTCGCGGGCTATGATGGTGTAGATGGCCGGCGTCACGAAGAGCGTGAAGATCGTCCCGACGGTCATGCCGGCCGCGATCACGACGCCGATCGAGAAGCGGCTCTTGGCACCGGCGCCGGAGGCGATGATGAGCGGGATCATCGAAACCACCATGGCGGCGGTGGTCATCAGGATCGGCCGCAACCGCACGCCGGCGGCGTGCTCGATCGCGGCCCGGCGCGACATCCCCTCCTCTTGCATGCGGTTGGCGAATTCCACCATCAGGATGCCGTGCTTCGAGATGAGGCCGATCAGGGTCACCAACCCGATCTGCGTGTAGATGTTGATCGAGGTCACTCCCATGATACCGCCGATATTCAACGGCAGCAGCGCCCCGAACATCGAGGTCGGCAGGGCGATGAGAATCACGAATGGATCGCGGAAGCTCTCGAACTGCGCCGCCAGCACCAGGAAGATGACGATCAGCGCGAACACGAAGGTCACGACCAGCGCCGAGCCTTCGTGCTCGAACTGCCGGCTGTCACCCTGGAAATCGTAGGTGTAGCCGGCCGGAAAGATGTCCGCCGCCTTGGCTTTGAGAAAGTCCAGCCCCTCCCCGAGGGTCCGGCCCGGGAAGGGCACGCCGGACAGGGTGGCCGAACTCAGCTGCTGGAAGCTCGTGAGTGCGTTCGGCTGGACCGATTGCGTGATGCTGGCGAAGGACGACAACGGCACGAGCTCACCATTGACCGAGCGAACCTGGTAGCGCAGCAGCCAATCCGGGGTGTCGCGGAACTCCCGCGGCACCTGCGGGATCACCTCGTAGCTGCGGCCGTAAAGGTTGAAGCGGTTGACGTAGTTGCCGCCGAGCAGGGTGGCCAGAGAGGCGCCGACGTCCTGCATGTTGACGCCGAGCCGATTGGCCTTGGCCGCATTGATCTTGAACTCGAGCTGGGGCGTGTCGAACTTCAAATCCGTATCGGTGAAGATGAACAGCCCGCTCGCGTCGGCTTCCTTCTTGAGCTCAGCGACAATGTCGGCGAGCTGGCGATAGTCGCCGGTGGTGCGCACCACGAACTGCAGCGGCGGTCCGCCGGTCGAGCCCGGCAGCGGCGGCGGCGAGAAGGCGATGACCTGCGCGCCAGGCACGGTGGCGAGCTTCGGCTGCAACTCACCCAGGATCTGCTTTTGATTGCGGGTCCGCTGATCCCACCGCTTGAACAGCAGCCCGGCGAAGGCCTGGGCCACGCCGGCCGAGCCGTTGATGGCGAAGACATGCGCCTTCTCGGGCACGGTACTCAGGATGTCGTAGAGCTTGTCGGTGGTGTGTTCGGTATAGTCGAGATTGGCATATTGCGGGCTCTTGACCAGGGTGAACAGGATGCCCTGGTCCTCGTCCGGCGCGAGTTCCTTCGGAGTCGACACGTAGAGGATGCCGGTCAGCGCCACGACGCCGCACAGGATCAGCACGGTCAGGGACCGGAAATTCAGCGTCTTGTGCAGGCGGCGCTCGTAGCGGCGGCGCAGCCCCTCGAACATGCGGTCGAGAAAGCGCACGAAGCCGCCCTGCCCGCTCTGCGCCGACAGCAGCCGCGAACACATCATCGGCGACAGCGTCAGCGCGATGATGCCCGATACCACGACAGACCCCGCGAGCGTGAACGCGAATTCGCGGAACAGGGCTCCGGTCAGGCCCGACACGAAGCCGATCGGCGCGTAGACGGCGGCGAGCGTGACGGTCATGGACACCACCGGCCCGGCGATCTCGCGCGCCCCCTTCAGGGCCGCATCGTAGGGCATCATGCCCTCTTCGATGTGGCGGTAGATGTTCTCGACCACCACGATGGCGTCGTCGACCACGAGGCCGATGGCCAGCACCAGGGCCAACAGCGTCAGGAGATTGATCGAATAGCCGAGCGCCAGGAGGAAGATCATCACGCCGACGAGCGACAGCGGGATGGTGACGATCGGGATCAGGGTCGAACGGAAATTGCCCAGGAACAGGAAGATCACCACGACGACGATGATCGCTGCCTCGCCGAGCGTCTTGCCCACCTCCCATATCGAGGCGCGGATGAATTCCGTCGAGTCGTATGCGATCGCGGCATCGAGCCGGGGCGGCAATTCAGCCTTGACGCTTGGAAAAGCCGCCTTGACGTTCTCGATCACGGTCAGCGGATTGGCGGTCGGGGTCGCATAGATGCCGACGAACACCGCCTTCAGTCCGTCGAACACCGAAGACGCGTCGACCGATTGCGGCCCGAGCTCGATCCTGGCGATGTCGCCCAGGCGGGTCAAAGCGTCGCCGCGGGAGAACACGGTCAGCTGCCCGAATGCCTTGGCGCTGTCGAGCGAGGTTTCGGCATTGATGCTGGTCTGGACGTAGTCTCCCTTGACCTGGCCTGCCGCGGAAATGAAATTGTTGGCCACCAGCGCATTGCGTACGTCGGCGGGCGTTACGCCACGCGCCGCCATGCGGTTCGGGTCGAGCCAGATGCGCATCGCGAAGGTCTGGCCGCCGAGGATCTGGGCATTGGCGACGCCGTCGATGGTCTGCAGCTTGGGCTGGACGACGCGCGTCAGGTAATCGGTGATCTGGGCCGAGTCGAGCTTGTCCGAATTGAACGACAGATACATCAGGGCGAAGCCCTGACCGGTCTGCTTAACCACGATCGGATCGTTCGCTTCGCGCGGCAGCACGCCTCGCACCTGGTTGACCTTGGACAGCACGTCGGCGACGGCCCGATCCGGATTGGCATTCAGTCGCAGGTTCAGTGTGATCGTCGAGGTATTCTGCAGCGAGCTCGAAACCAGCGTGTCGATGCCTTCGGTGCTGGCTACCGCCTGTTCGATCGGGGTCGTGATGAATCCCTTGATCAGGTCGGCGTTGGCGCCCGGATAGCTCGTCGTGATGGTGATCGTCGTCGACGACAGTTCCGGGTATTGCCGGATCGCCAGCTTGCTGAAGGCCTGGAAGCCGATCAGCAGGATCAGCAGGCTGATGACGCTCGCAAGAACCGGCCGTTTGATGAAGATGTCGGTAAACATGCGCGGCCCTATTCTCGCGGCAGAACGGGGCGGGGCGGCAGGCCCGCGGCGCGGTCGATATGCACATGGGCGTCGGGCAGCAGCTTGATCTGCCCTTCGCTGACCACGCTTTCACCGGCCTCGACACCATCGAGGATGGCGACGCGGTCGCCTCTGACTTCACCGGTTCGCACGAAGCGGCGCTGGACCACGAAATCCTGCGTTTCGGGGGTCGCCGCCTGCGCGGCGCCC
>JBBPYT010000063.1:0-31826 GCA_038199665.1 Hyphomicrobiales bacterium | reverse complement strand
TCGATCTGCCCGGTGCCATCGAACATCGTGTCATCGCGGTGGATGCCCGACGTGACCAAGAGGCTGTCGAGATTCTGCCCGCGTGCGCCGGCGATGTCGGTGCGCAGACCGTCGCCGACCGCCAGTACCCGCGGGCTCTCGATCGGTTGCCCGCGTTTATCTGCGGCGGCGCGTAGCGCAACTTGATAGATCGGCGCATGCGGCTTTCCGGCGTAATGCACGGCGCCGCCAAGCGCCTCGTAGCGTTCCGCCAGAGCCCCGCCGCAGAAGATAAGCTTGTCTCCGACGTGGACGACGACGTCGGGGTTGGCGCAGATCATGTCGAGTCCGCGAGCCCGCATGGCCGCATAGATATGGTCGTAGTCGTCCGGCGCTTCGACCCGGTCGTCGAACAGGCCCGTGCACACCGTGCAGGACGCCTCCTCCAGCCCCGTCAGTTTCGGCATCCGCCCGGTTTTTCGCTGCACCTCGTCGAAAAGCGCCAGATCGCGCGGCGGTCCGATGTGGTAGAGCGGCATCACGCCGCGCGCTTCGATGAGCGCCACCGTAGCGTCGCCCGAGGTGACGATCTCGTCATAGGCGGAGCGCGAAACCCCGAGCTGGTCCAGTTGGGCGACCACCGGCCCGTTCGGTCGCGGCGCATTGGTCAGGAGGACGACCGTGCCCCCGGTTTCGCGGAACCGCGTCAGAGCCTCGGTTGCTGCGGCGAAAGCGCGCTTGCCGTCGTGAATGACGCCCCAGACGTCGCAGAGCAGCACGTCATAGTCGGAGGCGATTTCGTTCAGGCCGTGCACGATGCGGCAGGGCGGCCGAGTGGGGGAGAGTGTCATGCGAGGCGGCTAGAGCCGAGCGTACCCGCTGTCAAGTCGCCGACCTGGACAAAGGCTTGCGGACCCCGGCCGTGTCCGTTCGATGGGAGAGGGGCTGAGCGATACGGGAGGCCGAGCTCAATCAAAATGGTCGCGCAAGCCCGCCGCACTAGCTCCCGTCGGAGCGTTGCCCTATAAGCCCGGCACTGTTCTTGCGAATTGTCCACCTCGTCTGAAGAAGGAACTGCAGTAGTGTCCATCAAGCCGCTTTTCACTGCCAGAGCTTCCGCCACCGGTGGCCGCAACGGTCGCACCGAGGCCGAAGACGGTTCGGTCAGAGTCGATCTTTCGGTTCCCAAGGAAATGGGAGGTCCCGGCAAGCCCGGTACGACGACGCCTGAGCATCTCTTCGCGGCCGGCTATGCGGCCTGCTTCGGTGGTGCGCTCGACTTCGTTGCCAAGCAGCACAAGAAGGATGCCACCGGGGCCACCGTCGCCTGCGCCGTAACCATCGGCCCGCGCGATGCCGGCGGTTTCGGTCTCGCGGTCAAGCTGCACGTCAAGGATAAGACCCTGCCGCAAGGGGAGCTGAGCGAACTCGCCAACGAGGCGCACGAGAAGATCTGCCCCTACAGCCACGCGACCCGCAATAACGTCGACGTAGACCTGACGGTCGAAGGCGCATAATAAGCAGCCAGCCATGTACGAGCTCGTCGCCCGGGCTCGTGCAGTGGACGAAAGCCCTATTCGCGAGCGCCCCCATGCCGACATCCGCTTCAGCCGTTGCTCCCAAGACCGAGATCCCCAACGATCTCGAAGCATTCTGGATGCCGTTCACGCCCAATCGCTCGTTCAAGCGCAATCCGCGCATGGTCACCCGCGCCAAGGACATGTTCTATTACACGCCCGAGGGAAGGGCCGTGATGGACGGCACTGCCGGCCTGTGGTGCACCAACGCGGGCCACAATCGGAATGGTATCGTGGCGGCGATTCAAGCCCAGGCGGCAGAGCTCGACTATGCCCCGGCGTTCCAGTTCGCCCACCCGAAGGCTTTTGCGCTCGCGTCGCGCATCGCCTCCCTGGCACCCGCCGACCTCGACCACGTGTTCTTCACGAATTCCGGGTCGGAAGCCGTGGACACGGCGCTCAAGATCGCCCTGGCCTATAATAACGTGCGTGGCCAGGGAGCGCGGCAGCGGCTGATCGGCCGGGAGCGCGGCTACCACGGTGTCGGCTTCGGCGGAATTTCGGTCGGCGGCATCGTGTCGAACCGCAAGTTCTTCGGCTCGCTGCTGGCTGGTGTCGATCACCTGCCGCATACATACAACCGCGAACACCAAGCCTTCACCAAAGGCGAGCCCGAATGGGGTGCGCACCTCGCCGACGAACTCGAGCGCATCGTCGCGCTGCACGATGCGTCGACGGTGGCGGCCGTCATCGTCGAGCCGATGGCCGGGTCCACGGGCGTGCTGCCGCCGCCGAAGGGATATCTGCAGCGCTTGCGCGCCATCTGCGACAAATATGGGATCCTGCTGATTTTCGACGAGGTCATCTCAGGCTTCGGGCGGCTCGGCTTCGGCTTCGCGGCCGAGCGATACGGCGTCGTGCCGGACATGATCTGCTTTGCCAAGGGTGTCACCTCCGGTACGGTGCCGATGGGCGGCGTGGTCGTGCGCAAGCCGATCTACGACGCCTTCATGAACGGCCCCGAACACGTCATTGAACTGTTCCACGGCTACACCTATTCGGCGCATCCGCTGGCCTGCGCGGCCGCCCTCGCAGCGCTTGACGTGTATCGCGACGAAAGGCTGTTTGAGCGCGCTCAGGCGCTTGAGCCGGTGTGGGCCGAGGCCCTCCATAGCCTCAAAGGTTCGCCGAACGTGCTCGACATCCGGACGGTCGGACTCGTCGGCGCGATCGATCTCGCGTCCAAGCCCGATGCGGTCGGGGCCCGGGCCTACGAGGTCTTGGATCGCGCCTTCCGCGAACAGAACCTGATGGTGCGCATAACCGGCGACACGCTCGCGCTGACCCCGCCGCTGATCATCACCGAAGCGCAGATCGGCGAAGTCGCCGACAAGTTGAAGCGCGTGATCTCGGCGGTACACTGAGCGCCGGCCCGGCGATCCGCCGGCTGCGACCTGTTTTCACCCCGAATTCCCTGGAACAGGGCCGTCCCGATCGGCCCTGTCTTTCGTCTTGGCGACCATCTGGATCATGAACGAGCAAGTTCCTTCATCGCCAGTCAAGCCGCGCCTGCCGCGCGGCTTCGCCGACCGTGGCCCGACCGATCTCGTTGCCACCGAAAAGCTGGTGGCGGCGATTCGCGATACGTACGAGCTCTACGGCTTCGAAGCGGTGGAGACTCCCTGCATCGAGTTCACGGAGGCGCTCGGCAAGTTCCTGCCGGACCTCGATCGGCCGAACGAGGGCGTGTTCTCGTTCAAGGACGACGACGAGAGCTGGCTGTCGCTGCGCTATGATCTGACGGCGCCGCTGGCCCGCTACGTGGCCGAACATTTCGACACTTTGCCGAAGCCCTACCGCTCCTACCGGGCCGGGCCAGTATTCCGCAACGAGAAGCCGGGGCCGGGGCGCTTCCGCCAGTTCCTGCAGTTCGACGCCGATACGGTCGGCTCGGCCTCGGTCGCGGCCGATGCCGAAATCTGCATGATGGCGGCCGATTGCCTGGAGCGGCTCGGCATCCGGCGCGGCGATTACGTGGTCAAGGTCAGCAATCGCAAGGTGCTCGACGGTCTCATGGAGGCGCTCGGGCTCGGTGCCGCCGATCAAGCCGGACCGCGGCTCGCGGTGCTGCGGGCCATCGACAAGCTCGACCGGCTCGGACCCGCCGGCGTCGACGCGCTGCTCGGGGCAGGGCGCCGGGACGAGAGCGGCGACTTTACCCGCGGCGCTCAGCTCGGTGGCGCGGAGCGGGACAATATCCTCCGGTTTCTCGGGTTTACGCCGCACGCCCTCCATGGGTACCGCGCGGACCCGCTACTTGCTAACGCCACGTCGAACGAAGAACGACTCAACTGGCTCGAAAAAAGCGTCGAGCTTGGAAATACCGGCAAGGACGGCCTGAAGGAGCTTCGCGATATCGCCAAGCTTGCGAGTGCCGCAGGCTACGGGGAAGACCGTATCCTGATCGACCGCTCCGTCGTCCGGGGCCTCGAATATTACACCGGGCCGGTCTTCGAGGCCGAGCTGACCTTCTCGGTCCCGGGAGACGACGGGCAGCCGATCCGCTTCGGGTCGGTTGGCGGAGGCGGGCGCTACGACGGGCTCGTGGCGCGGTTCCGCGGCGAACCCGTGCCGGCGACCGGGTTCTCGGTCGGCGTGTCGCGGCTCGTGGCGGCGTTGCGGGCGATCGACAGCCCGCTGCTCGGCAAAGCCAAGACTACCGGCCCCGTGGTGGTGCTGGTACTCGATCGCGACCAACTGGTACGCTACCAGACGCTCGTGACACGCCTGCGCAATGACGGCATCAGGGCCGAACTTTACCTCGGCGCCTCCGGCCTGAACGCGCAGCTGAAATACGCCGACAAGCGCCGCAGCATCTGCGCCGTCATCCAAGGGTCGAACGAGCGCGACGCGCCGGGCGGCCCGCAGGTCATGATCCGCGACCTCGTGCTGGGAGCGGAACTCGCCAAAAGCACCAAGGACCGAGCCGACTACCTCGAACTACGCCAGAAGGCCCAGATGCCCGTGCCGGAAGATCGGTTAATCGAAGCGGTCCGCGAAGTCTTGGACCGTCACGGCTGAAACCGGAGTAGCGCATCGAGCTGCCTGCCGCGCAAGGATGAGGAGGCCGGAGGGGGCTTGCGGGGTGCGTCCAGTCCATTCACCCTTGCCCGCAAATCAGGTCGCCTGCGGGGCGGCGCTTTGTTACAAGCGGGCTCGCGGAAGTTTGAAATGTGGAAACGGATGTGAACATCGCAGTTGCAGGCGCGCCGGTTCGCGGCTCGGCCTTCGCGCTCGAACGCGCGCAGTCGATGCTCCTGAGCCAGTTCGCCGATTCCGGCTATGCGCGCATCGAGCCGCCGATCCTGCAGGATGCGACGACCTTTCTCGACCTCGGCGGGGAGGACATCCGTGCGCGGCTCTATCTGACGAGCGACGGCTCGGGCGCCGAACTTTGCCTGCGACCGGAATATACCATTCCCGCCTGCCGGGCTTATCTGCAATCGGCCGTGGCGGGACAGCCCGCCTCCTACAGTTATTGCGGGCCGGTCTTTCGCTTCCGCCCCGATGGCAGCGGGGAATTCGTGCAGGCGGGCCTGGAAAGCTTCGGCCGGCCGGATATTGCGGCAGCCGATGCCGAGATCCTGACGCTGACGCTCGAAGCGTCGGGCGCGGCCGGTGCGCCGCACCTGCGCGTCGCCATGGGCGATGCGGGCCTGGTGACCGGGTTTCTCGACGCCATCGAACTGCCGCCCTTGTGGCAGCGTCGCCTTAAGCGTGGGCTCGAAAAAGGCCGTGCGCTTGAAGTCATTCTGGATGGCGCGCCGAATTCTGCCGGTGACCGGTCGGGTCTGCTCGCGGCCCTGGCCGGCGTTGATGACAAGGATGCTCGGGCTCTCGTCGAAGACCTCTTGTCGATCGCCGGGATCGCGACGGTCGGCGGACGTTCCATCGGCGAAATCGCCGAACGTTTTCTGGCCCAGGTGGCCAAGCAATCGACCTCCGGCTTCGGCGGCGAACGGCGGCAACTCCTCGAACGGTTCATAAAGATCGCCAGCGATCCCGACCATGCGTCGGCCGCGATGCGGGCCTTGGTGCGCGACGCCAAACTCGACCTCAACCAGAACCTCGATCTCTTCGATGAACGGACCGGCTTCATCGCGGCGAGCGGCATCGATGTCGAGACCATCGCGTTCCGCACCGCGTTTGGACGCAATCTCGACTATTACACGGGCTTCGTCTTCGAGGCTCGATCCGCCGATTCCGAAATCGGGGAGACGCTTGTCGGGGGTGGACGATACGATCGGCTGGCGCAGGCTTTGGGCAGCCCGGGACCCATTCCGGCGGTCGGCGCCGCGATCTGGGTCGAGCGGCTCGTCGGCGCCGGAGCACAATCGTGACCGCTGCCGAAAAGCCGTTCGTCCTCGCGGTGCCGTCCAAGGGCCGGCTCCAGGAGAATGCCGCACATTTCTTCGCCCGCGCCGGCATGCCTTTGGAGCAGCCTGGAGGCGTACGCGACTACCGCGGACGGCTGCCGGGCTTCGACACTCTCGAAATCGCATTTTTGCCGGTGTCCGAGATCGCGATGCAGTTGGCTGACGGCTATGCCCATCTCGGGGTGGCCGGCGAGGATCTGCTGCGGGAAGCCATGTCGGATGCGGATGCCCGGCTCGTCTTCCTGGCGCCGCTCGGCTTCGGCAATGCCGATGTGGTCGTGGCCGTGCCGCGGGCCTGGATCGACGTGCGCACCATGGCCGACCTCGAGGACGTTGCGGCGCTGTTTCATGCGCGTCGCGGCCGGCGGATGCGGGTCGCCACCAAATATGTCAATCTCACGCGCAGCTTCTTCGCTGCCAAGGGCGTGGGCGACTACCGAATCGTGGAAAGCCTGGGCGCCACGGAGGGCGCGCCGGCCTCGGGCGGTGCCGAACTCATCGTCGACATCACCACGACGGGGGCGACACTGGCCGCCAACGCGCTGAAGGTGCTCGACGACGGCATCATCCTTCGCTCGGAAGCCAACCTCGTCGCCGCTTTGCGGGCGGATTGGAGCGAAGCTCACAAAAAGACCGCCCGCGCCATCCTGGCCCGGATCGCGGCCGAAGAGCAGGCCAGGACGTCGCGCGAGCTTCGGGCGATCTTTCCCGATGGCGCGCCGTCGCTGGCCGACCAGGCGAAGGAGCGATTCGATGCGCGGCTGTTCGGCTGCGACAACGGCCACCTCGTCCTGCATTGCGCAAAGAGCCGGGTACCCGAATTGGCGGACTGGCTGATCGAGCAGGGGGCGGCCAACGTGGCGGTGGCGCCGCTCGACTACGTGTTCGCGGCGCAGAATGCGCTTTACGATAAGCTGGTCGACCGAACCGGCTGAGGACGAGCGACCGCGCGAAAGCCCTGGAAGACACTGGCGCTGGGCGCCGCTAAAGTGCGGTCTTCGCTTCGGGCCTCATCCTGACCATGCTGTTGAATTCCGCCTCCCGTCTCGGCGCCATCCTTTTGATTGCCTTCATGGCAATGCCGCCACTTGCCCACGCGGCATTCCGCCATCGGGGGCCGGAGCCCGACACCGTCCAGCCCCTGGCCAAGCCTGAACCGCAGTTCCCGGTCAACGCCAACTGGACCCTGGTCCAAATGAACGGCAAGCCCGTGCCCGGCGATCCGCCCAGTTTCACGCTGGACGACAAATACAGGGCGAGCGGATTTTCCGGCTGCAACACCTATTCGATGGCTCTCTATCCGATGCGCGGGCAAAAGCTTGGGGCAGGGGCCATCGCGTTGACGCGCAAGCAATGCGACAAGACCGTGATGCTCTTCGAACGGGCCTTCCTGGTGGGCCTGCATTCGTTGCCGACGTGGACGCTCGAGGGCGGAGACCTCGTCATCAAGGGGCCGACGGCAACGCTACGGTTTCGGCGCGGGGTGTAAGATGCGTCCTCACACCGTCCTGAAGTGCTTCGAGAGCTTGAGGCCTTGCGCCTGATAATTCGAGCCGGCGCCTGCGCCATAGAGCGTACGCGGAATTTCGGACATCCGTTCATAGACGAGCCGCCCGACGATCTGCCCGTCTTCCAGCACGAAAGGAACGTCGCGCGAACGTACTTCGAGCACCGCGCGCGAGCCGGTGCCACCGGCCTCCGCGGCCCCGAATCCCGGGTCGAAGAAGCCGGCATAATGCACGCGGAATTCACCAACCAGGGGATCGAAGGGCGTCATCTCGGCCGCGTGGTCGGGCGGTACGCGCACCGCTTCCTTGGACGCCAGAAGATAGAATTCTCCGGGGTCGAGAATCAACTCCCGGCGACCGTAGGCGAAGATCGGTTCCCAGTAATCGCGCATGTCGTAAGCCCCGACGACGTCGACGTCGATGATGCCGGTGTGCCTCTTCGCCCTGTAACCGACGAGCCCGGACGCGTCGAAGCCCGCCAGATCGACCGAAATCGCCACGCCGCCCGCAATCGTCGGTTCGGTGCCGGTCACCAGTGTTTCGCGCGCGTGTAGAGCCATATGGCCGACATCGTCGAGGCGCGCCTGCCCACTGCTGAAGCGGATCTGTGCCAGGCGGGACCCAGCCCTGACCCGCACCGGGAAGGTTCGCGGCGAGATCTCGGCGAAGAGCGGGCCTTCATATCCAGGCTCGATCTGGTCGAAGCGGCGCGCTCGATCCGTGATGACCCGCGTGAACACGTCGATGCGGCCTGTCGAACTTTTGGGATTGGCCGCCGCCGATATACCGGGCGGAAGGGAAAGATGCTCGTCGAGTTCGACGATGGTCACGGTGCCGGGTTCCAGGACGCAGGGCGCGGAAAGATCGACCTCATGGGCCGGCTGAGCGTCCACCCCTTCGACGACGGACCGGCGCGGGCCGGGCAGAAAGCTGGCCCGCACGCGCCAGCCGCGCAGGCCGAGACGCAGGTCGAGACTCGCCGGCTGGATGAGCGGCACAGCGCCGGGCGGCGGCGGCGACCCGGCGATATGGCCCCGCGCGCGAAGCCCTTCGATCTGGTGAGCCGCGAGGAGACCCGGCGCAAAAGCCACGGCTTGAGTCATGGTACCGGATCTCGAACGACGAAGGACGACAGCTGTGTCGGTTGCCTAACGGATTAGCTGCAGCGCGCCAAGTAGCGTTCCCGATGGCTCTCCTTGCGGGAGAACTTGCGACGGGCGCCGAGGACTTGGCTCCGGCGCGTTCGGAAAAGGTCCGGCGGCCTGGGGTTGCGGTCGCGCGACCAACGGGTCTATGCCCCTGGACTCGGGGCAAGGCCGCACGTCTGCCCTTCAAGCTGTTCCGAAGGTTTCGGACAGCGAACTCCCGTCCTCACTCGAAGCGCTCGAGGAGTGTGTTGATGAACGGTTCCCTTCGCCGCCCCCGCGACCTCGACGCCTTGCGTCCCGCCACCCGGCTCGTCCATGGCGGCACGATGCGCTCGCCCTTCGGCGAGACATCCGAGGCGTTGTTCCTGACGCAGGGCTTCATCTACGACACGATGGAAGCTGCGGAAGCGCGCTTCAAGGGCGAAGACCCAGGGTACATATATTCTCGCTTTTCCAACCCCACGGTGGCTATGTTCGAGGCTCGCATGGCCTTGATCGAGGGCGCGGAAGCCGCGCGCGCCACCGCCAGCGGCATGGCCGCCGTCACGGCCTCATTGCTGGGGCAGGTGAAAGCGGGCGACCATGTGGTTGCGGCCAAAGCCTTATTCGGATCCTGCCGCTACATCGTGGAAGACCTGCTGCCGCGCTTCGGCGTCGCTTCCACCCTGGTCGACGGCGCCGATCTCGACCAGTGGCGGGCCGCCCTGCGACCCGAAACCAAAACCCTGTTCCTCGAAAGCCCCACCAATCCCAATCTCGAGCTCGTCGATATCGAGGAAGTCGCGAGGATCGCCCATGCGGGCGGGGCAACGCTGGTGGTCGACAA
This sequence comes from Hyphomicrobiales bacterium, assembly GCA_038199665.1. GTDB lineage: Bacteria > Pseudomonadota > Alphaproteobacteria > Rhizobiales > Beijerinckiaceae > Lichenihabitans. The sequence continues at coordinate 22,412 of JBBPYT010000063.1, read as the reverse complement.
CGTATTCGCGACCCCGCTGCTACAGAGCCCGCTTGAGCTCGGGGCCGATTGCGTCGTCTATTCCGCGACCAAGCATATCGACGGCCAGGGACGCTGCCTCGGCGGCGTGATCCTGGCGAGCCGGGAGTTCATCGACAAGAACGTGCACAACCTCCTGCGACAGACCGGCCCGGCGATGTCGCCCTTCAACGCCTGGATACTGTTGAAGGGTCTTGAGACGCTCCCGGTGAGGGTTGCGGCGCAGGCTACCAGTGCCGCCCGGATCGCTGATTTCCTGGTGGCCCAGCGCGGTATCGTCAAGGTGCTCTACCCAGGCCGCAACGACCATCCGCAAGCCGCTCTGGCGAAACGGCAAATGAAGGGGGGAGGAACCCTCGTGGCGTTCGAGGTCGAGGGTGGGAAGCCTGCGGCATTTCGGTTCGCGAATGCGCTTTCGGTGATCGGCATCTCGAACAACCTGGGTGATGCCAAGAGCCTCGTAACCCATCCGGCGACGACCACGCATCAACGATTGCCGCCGGAGGTCCGCGCCGAGCTCGGCATCGGCGACGGCATTCTGCGCCTGTCGGTGGGGCTGGAAGACGTGGACGATCTGATCGAGGATCTCGCCCATGCCTTGACACAGGTCGACACGCGCAGTCCGGCTCTCGCGGTCGCCTCCTGACCTCGAGGGTCAGTCGGAACGGCGGATGGCGCGATTCGAATCGGTTCGCCGGCGGGGCAGCCTGTGCGTAGGCCGCCATGCCGGCGCGGGCGGGATGGCAAAGGACCGGCTTTGTGCCATGATATGGGAATCGGTTTCCGCGACCCTGTTCATCATGTACACCGCCGTCACGCATGACATTCAGGTCACCGTCCTGCCGGAATTTCTCGAAGACCGGTCGGAGCCCGAAGAAGGGCAGTTCTTCTGGGCCTATACGATCGAGATCACCAATCTGGGCCGCGCCGAAGTGCAATTGCTTGCCCGGCACTGGATCATCACGGACGGGGTCGGCCGGGTCGAAACCGTGAAGGGGCTGGGCGTGGTGGGCGAGCAGCCCGTCCTCAACCCGGGAGAAACCTTCCGTTACACCTCCGGCTGCCCCTTGAGAACGCCCAGCGGCATGATGTCCGGCACCTACCGCATGGCCGACCGGAACGGCCGTAGCTTCACGGTCGAAATTCCGGCCTTTTCGCTCGACAGTCCGCATGCAAAGCGCGTCCTGAACTGACGCTTGTCGCGGCGTACCCGAGCAGAATGGCCGGCGCTTTTACATTGGCACTTGGACGCGCTATCCGGGCGCCTACCCCGGAGAGCGTCTATGTCGTCTACAGTTACCGCTGCCGTCCTGGTCATTGGCGACGAAATCCTGTCCGGCCGCACGAAGGACAGAAACATCGGGACGATCGCCGATGTCCTTGCCCCTCTCGGCATCGACCTTCGCGAAGTCCGGATCGTTCCTGACGTCGAGGCCGAAATCGTCGCTGCCGTGAATGCGCTCCGCCATCGCTACGACTACCTGTTCACGACCGGCGGCATCGGCCCGACCCACGACGACATCACCGCCGACAGCGTGGCGAAAGCCTGCGGGGTCGGGATCGACGAGGACCCGCAAGCCATCGCGCTGCTGCTTCAGCGAATCAAGCCCGAAGATCTCAACGAGGCGCGCCGACGGATGGCCCGCATTCCCTATGGGGCAGAGCTGATCGAAAACAGCGTCTCCAAGGCCCCGGGATTCATGCTCGGCAATGTCATCGTGATGGCCGGGGTTCCGGCCATCATGCAAGCGATGCTCGATAGCGTGGTGCCCCGCTTGGCGACGGGGATCCAGGTGATCGTGGAGACCATCGATGCGGCCGGCATTCCTGAAGGCGCCTATGCGGCGGCCCTCGGTGGGCTTGCGCGCGACCACGCGGAAGTCTCGATCGGGTCCTACCCGTCCTTCGGCGACAAGGGATTCCGCAATCAGATCGTGGTACGGGGCCGCGACCCCGAGCAGGTCGAGGCCGCCAAACTGGCTGTTGCCGATATGCTGACGGGCTTGCGAGGCGATCGCGTCCCGGTGTAGCGACGCTCATGATGGGGAACAGCGATGAACGACCAGCAAACCAAGGCCTTTCCGGTCTCCTGGGACCAGTTCCATCGTGACGCGCGCGCCCTGGCCTGGCGGCTCAGCGGTGCCGGGCCGTTCTCGGCCCTGGTTTGCGTGACTCGCGGCGGTCTGGTGCCGGCTGCGATCGTGGCCCGCGAACTCGGTATCCGGATGATCGAGACCGTGTGCATCGCGAGCTATCACGACTACGAGACGCAGGGGGGACTCGAGGTGATCAAGGGCGTGTCGCCGACCATAGCCGAGATGCGGGACGGCAGGGGAGTGCTGGTCGTGGACGACCTCGTGGACACCGGCAAGACCGCGCAGGTCGTGCGGGAGATGCTGCCGCAGGCCCATTTCGCCACGGTCTATTCCAAGCCGCTCGGCCGCCCGCTCGTCGATACCTTCATTACCGAGGTGTCGCAGGATACCTGGATCTATTTCCCCTGGGACCTCGGGCTGACGTTCCAGCCGCCGCTGGCCAGGGACAGCCGGGGCTGAGCGGCACCGGTGCCGGGCATCGGATTTCCGGCATTTGTGCTAGGGCTGCCCGAGGGTACATCCTGATCGGCCTGGGCGAGGAGGCGTCATCGCTGTTGCGAGCGACGCCCCGACCAGCATGCGGACGTGGCGAAACCGGTAGACGCAAAAGACTTAAAATCTTTCGGAGCTAGCTCCGTGCGGGTTCGAGCCCCGCCGTCCGCACCACTGCTTGTTTTTGCTTGGCGGTTTGGGAAGCGTCCAATCCGGCCGAAGAACAAACCCATTGGTCCACCGAAGGCCGCCCGTGGCAACTGGCAACCAATCGCCAATCACTGGTTAAACCAAGCCTGCAGCCTGTCTTTGAAATGGCCGATAAGGCGGCGAGATCCAAGTTCGGATAGATGCCACTGGTCACTGTAGAGCAGGCCTTCTCTTGAATAGTTTAGGCAGCTGCTTTCATTGCAAAATGCTTCGAATGGATCGAGAACCGGAATGCTCCCCGAGGCATGTTTGGCGAGGTATCGACGATCTGATACATCGGCGAGCGGAACATACTGACAGTTTACGTCTCTGACACGAACCAGACGCTCTAGACAGGTTCCAAGGTCGGGCCAATCGCCGATGGAGGGTGGGTTCGCGATAACCAGTACGCTGTGCAATCCAAGATAATCTCGAAGCTTCGCGATTTCCGAAAAGGTAAAATCGGCCTTTTTCTGGTCGGTATCGAGGGTAAGTAAAGTTATTGAACCGACCTTGTCGAATTGATGGGCGTCAAAATATTGATCCCGCACCCAGTTGTTAGCAAAAATCACGCGAGCGTCCTTGGCCGATATTTGGGAGAAAAAAGTGCGTCGATCGACTGAGCACCGTGCGGCGTGTCCGGCCTCCTCAACCCACCTCACCCAATTCGGGGAAAAGAAAGTACAGGTCCCATGGTCGAAAATTATGAACCTCTGATCAGGGAATATCTTGACAAGCCCCGCGTAAAGCTGCCTGGCAAATGACTCTCCGACGACGTAGATGGGGGGATCCATCGTGCCATGAGTGCATAGCGGAGTTTCACAATCGGTCCCTCCGTAAATCGAATTTTCGGTGTCAAAGGTTGCCACACGCCACTTCCAACCGCTCAGGGCCGTCATGCCAGGAACAATTAGGACGAGCGTCAGTGCGCCGCATGCGGACAGGAAAATCTTGCGAGGCCACCACACACGCGGCGCTTTCCTGCGAAAGGGATGCTCTATCCAGTGGTATAGTAAAATGGATATACATATCGAAATTCCGAAGACAGTAATCTCATCCAACCAACCAAGTGGAGCGAGAGTAAGGTATTGATAAAAGACGATAACCGGCCAGTGCACGAGGTAAAGCGAGTAACTGATTAAGCCTAAACCCACTGCTGCGCGGTTTCGCAACAACCATACCGTGTACCTCGACCTACCCCCGTAAATGACAAGCGCACTACCGAAACAGGGAACAAGAGCATTCGTCGAAGGAAACGTCGTATGACTTGTGAACCGAAAGACAGCACACGCGATGAGCGCCAGTCCAAGGACCAGTGCACCTTCGCGTACGAGGTTGCTTTTGGGCTGGTACTGCTCCAGCCAAACTAGAGCCGCGCCGATTGCGAACTCGAAAATCCGAAAGGGCATGAGAAAGAAGATCGTTGAAGACCCATTGGCGAATTTATCGGCAAGGATCGGAAATTTTTGTATACCAGGCGCAAAAATTATATTCGCGAATAGGCTGAGGGCGAACAGAACCAGAAGTGTAGCCATGGTGACCCATGCCGGCGCCTTACGGCCGAGTAGTGCTAAGGCGGGCGGCCATAGAAAATAGAATTGCTCTTCGACGCTCAGGGTCCAAGTATGAAGTAATGGTTTGAAATGCGAATCTGCGTCGAAATATCCGCTTTTCAGCCAGAAATAGATGTTAGAAACACTCGTCAGAGCGCTAATCAATGAGGCGCTGAAGAGTGCAAGGTGCTTGGGTGCGAATAGTAAGGCAGAAGCAACAAAGCTCACCGCGCATACAATGAATAGTGCGGGAAAGAGTCGCCGCACCCGTCTTTCGTAGAAGCGTAGGTAGTCAAAGGCACCGGTTTCTTTTACTTCCGATGCGACAATCCCGGTGATAAGAAAGCCGCTTATCACGAAGAAAACGTCGACTCCGACGAATCCGCCGGCAAAATAGCTGAAGCCGGCATGGTAAAGGAAGACGCTGGCGACGGCGAAAGCACGCAGACCATCAATCTCAGGCCGGTAGCCAGACCTCATGAAGGCGCACTCGCCTGGCTACCGATGAAAGGCGTTACCCCGAATGCCGTAGGTCTCATGTCGCACTGATCCGCCTTCCGATGCAGACTGTGGGCGTCGAGCCGATGGTCAGCACCGCAACGGGTTCTTGTCGCAGCGGACGCGGCGATTGTTCTGGCGCGCCTTGCGGGCGCCCGGACCAAAGAACCTGCCGTAGCGAGGTCCGTATCCAAAGCGCCTGTACGGGTAATAAGGTCGCGGATAGGCGTAATAGGGTGGGTAGCTGTACTGAACCCGTTCGATCAAGCTTCGGGAGACGGCCGGCATCGGCGAGGCCCCGGTCGGGGCGGCCTCGACTGGAGCGATGTCGACGATCAGGAGGGCCAGCAATGCGGCGGCAGCGACGAGGAGCTGCGACGGGTTCGACGCGTTCATGATCATGGTTCCTTCGATACGGGCGAACAACCCAGAATCGAATATAGTCTCCGGGCTCGACTTTGCCCATGTCCACGGTTGCGAACGTCTTCGCCGTCTGCTCTGCGGTATCGTCGGCTCGGACTCGCGGGTTGCACGGCCCGTCCACAGGATCGCCTCGTCAGTTCGAGCGGGATCCTTTTGCACTCGTCACAGGCAGCGCGAAGCTATCCACGGTCAAGCGCGCCAGTTGGTCGACGCGACCCCCGATATTGACCCAGCCTTGCTGGATCACGAACATCATGGCATCCGCCGCAGCCTGCGGATCGCGCCGCGCGATCGCCTCGACGATGGTGGCGTGTTGATCGACCGCTTGAGCGGCCCGTTGCGGATCGTCCGTTGGTGCGCTCGATGCAAAGGACGCCGCGAGGGCCGTTCGGATCAGCGCGCCGATCGACTGCATGAAGGGATTGCCGGAGGCGGCCAGTACCAAAAGGTGCAGCGCAACGTCGATCTCGGTGAACTTTTGCTTGCTGGCCTTGGCTTCGGCCATGGCGCCGACCAGAGCCCTGAGGTCGGCAATCTGCCGGTCCGTCCTGCGGGTCGCGGCGACGGCCGCGGCAACCGGTTCGAATGTTTGCCGCATCTCGAAGAGCTTGGCCAGAAAAGCCTCGTCGATGCCGATTTCGAGCCGCCAGTTCAAGATGTCGGGATCGAACATGTTCCAATGGGCTTCGTCGCGCACCCAGGTTCCCACTTTGGTCTTTGCCGCGATCAGGCCCTTGGACGCGAGCGACTGCAAGGCTTCGCGCAACGGCGTATTCGACACGCCGAAGCGTCGCATCAGCACGTCCTTGCCGGGCAAAGGCGACCCGCCCGGGAACTCTCCGGACAGAATTGCGAAGCCTATGCCCTTGAGCACGGCGTTGTGGGCAGTTGCCGCGCGCGGGCGGCTACGGCTGTTCGACGGAGCACGGACTGGATGGCGAAGTCTATGAACCATGACTCTCACGATGCCGAAGCGTTCCGCCGCGGCCACGGCGGCAACGAGCTGCCTGGTGGCGCCCCGCCCGTGTCAGGGACCGAAACAGGGTTCCGCAGGCCATTGACGCGAGCCCCTCTATGAGCTTAGCTCACCAATAATAATATTATTCCCAATCGCGCGCGAGCATCCGTTGCGCTCGGTCGAGGGATTTATCCGGTTCCGCCGGTCGACGCGCAGCTTCGGCGGCGTTTCATGCAGCCGCGAGGCTCGCGCGCCCGTGCTGGGTGCATCTTTGGGAGGAAGACCATGAAGAGGGTTTTATGTGCGGCAACCGCCATTGTGGCCATGGCTGCAGTTCTGGCGACGCCGGCGAACGCGCAGAGCAAGAAGACCTTAGCGTTCGTCGTAAACGGCGCGTCTGATTTCTGGAAGAACGCCGAGGCAGGCATCAAGAAAGCTCAGGGGGAACTGCCGAACTACAACCTCGTGCTGAAATATCCCGAGCAGGCGTCCGCCGCCGTGCAACAGCGGCTCATGGACGATCTCGTGGCGTCCGGCGTATCGGCCATCATGGTCAGCGCGGTGGACCCCAAGACCTCGACCGAGTCCCTCGACCGCATCGCTTCGGCGATCCCGCTGTTCACGACGGACAGCGACGCCCCGCAAAGCAAGCGCATCGCCTACATCGGGTCGAGCAACACCGATGCCGGCAAGCAGGCCGGCGAACTCGCCCTGAAGGCGCTACCCGAGGGCGGCAAATGCATAGGCTTCGTGGGCCTGCCGGGCGCCGACAACGCGCGCGAGCGGATCGAGGGCGTCAAGGCCACCATCAAAGGGTCCAAGGTCGAGCTCGTCGACGTTCGCGCCGATGACGTCGACCAAACACGCGCCAAGCGCAACGTCGAGGACGCCATGACGGCGCATCCCGAGGTGACGTGCTTCATCGGCTTCTACTCCTACAACACGCCCCGCATTTACGAGGCGGTGAAGGAGGCGGGCCAGCTCGGCAAAATCAAGATCGTCGGCTTCGACGAGGATCCGGTGACGCTCGGCGGCGTCAAGGAAGGCTCGATCGTCGGCACCGTCGTCCAGCAGCCCTACGAGTGGGGATACCAGGGCATGAAGCTGATGGCCAAGTACGTCGACGATGGGGCCAACGCCAAGCCACCGGCCAATCCGCTGATCATCATTCCCACCAAGATCATCGACAAATCGAACGTCGATGCGTTCTGGGCGGAACTGAAGCAGCGAACCGGCGCCAAGTAGGGCCCAGCGACGCCGGCTTCGTGATGCCCAGCCTTGCGCCAGGCGTCATCCGTCGGCAGGCGAGCGGGCAACCGTGGACGCAGGTCCGCCGATCGATATCGTGGAACGGGTGGTGAAGCTGGCCTAGTCGGGCGGATCCTCTCGTGTCGGGAGGATTGCCCTTGTCTGACCGGGGCTTCGCCTATCCGGACAGTTGAAGCCCGGCGGATTCTGCTCGATGCCAGGTCACTTTCTCGAACTGATCGCGATTTCCAAAACGTATCCGGGCGTGGTGGCGTTGGACGACGTAAGCCTTTCGGTCGCGCCCGGCGAGGTGGTTGGCCTGATCGGCGAGAACGGCGCCGGCAAGTCGACGCTCATGAAGATCCTCGGCGGCGTCGTGGCCCCCAGCAAAGGGACGATTAGGATCTACGGCGAGGACCGCGAGTCCCTGACCGTGAGCGAAGCCATCTCGGCCGGCATCGCATTCGTGCATCAGGAGCTGAACCTTTTCGACAATCTCGACGTCGCGGCCAACGTGTTTCTGGGGCGCGAGCCGCTATACGGCGGTCCGCTGAAGCTGGTCGACCGGCGGACGCTGTACGACCGTGTCCGGCCGCTGCTCGAGCGGCTCGGCGTGGACTTCGAGCCGAACACGCCGGTGTCGTCGCTATCGCTCGCTCAGATGCAGCTCCTCGAGATCGCCAAGGCGCTGTCGCTCGATGCGCGTCTCGTCATCATGGACGAGCCGACGTCGAGCCTCACCCTGTCGGAAACCGATCGGCTGATGACCGTGATCGCCGACCTCAAGGCCAGTGGCGTCAGCGTTATCTTCATCTCGCACCGGTTGAACGAAATCCGCCACTGCGCCGACCGCGTCGTTGTGCTGCGCGACGGCCGGGTGGTCGGCGCCCTCGCGCGCGACGACATCCGGCACGGCACCATGATCCGGCTGATGATCGGGCGCGATCTCAAATCCCTCTATATTCCGCCCGCTGCGCCGCCCGGTGACGTCGTGCTGGAGGTGGCGGACCTGAGCACGCAGACCTATCCGGACGACGCCGTGAGCCTGAAGGTCCGAAAGGGCGAAATTCTCGGATTGGCGGGGCTGGTCGGGTCGGGCCGGACGGAGCTCGCGCGTGCGGTGTTCGGCATCGACCGCCCCCTAAGCGGATCGATCCATCTCGGCGGCGCACCGATTCGCGTCGCCGTGCCGAGCGACGCCATCGATCAGGGCATCTACCTGATCCCCGAGGATCGCAAACGTTTTGGTCTGCTCCTCGACGTCTCGATCACCCAGAACATCTCGCTCGGCGATCTCCCCTCGTATACGCGCGCCACTCTCGTCAGCATCGGCGCCGAGGAGGCGAACGCCGAGCGTCAGCGCCGCCGGCTGCGGATCAAGGCGCCGGACGTGGCCGCCCAGGTCGGCACGCTGTCGGGTGGCAACCAGCAAAAGGTGGTGCTGGCCAAATGGCTGTCGATGCGGCCGCGCGTCATCATCTTCGACGAGCCGACGCGCGGGGTCGACGTCGGCGCCAAGAACGAAATTTACGAGCTGATGCGCGAACTCGCCAACGCGGGGGTCGCGATCCTGATGATTTCCAGCGACATGGAAGAAGTCATCGGCGTCAGCGACCGCATCGCGGTCATGCACGAGGGCCATATCAGCGGCTTCCTCGACCGGTCCGAGTTCAGCGAGCACAACGTGCTCCAGCTCGCGGTCGGCGGCGCCCACACCTGAGATCGGCGGCAATGCTCAAGAAGGACCTCGGCCTCTTCCTCCTCATCCTGGTGGTGGGGGCCATCGTGGCCCTGCTCAACCATCGGTTCCTGTCGCAGATCAACCTGTCGAATACGGCCAACCTGATCGGTCTTTACGGCTTGTTCTCGATAGGCGAGGGCTTCGTGATCATCACCGGCGGCATCGACCTGTCGGTCGGCTCGGTGTTCGCGCTTCTCGGGGTCATCTTCGTCGATCTGCTGGTCAGCTACCATGTCCACTGGATCGTGGCTGGCCTGCTCATGATCGTCGGCGGCGTGATCATCGGCGCGATCCATGGTTTCCTGGTTACCCGGATGCGCATGCAGCCGTTCGTGGTCACTCTGTGCGGCCTCCTGATCTATCGCGGGCTGGCGCGCTGGTACACGGACGACGGCAATGCCGGGTTCGCGTTCGGCGAGAGCTTTCCCAACCTCGAATGGCTGACGACCGGACGCGCCTTCGGGATACTGCCGCACTCGTTCATCGTCTTCGTGATCGTCGCGGTCGTCATGGGCATCGTGCTGCACCGCTCGGTGTTCGGTCGCTACCTGTTCGCGGTCGGCAAGAACGAGGAAGCCGCCCGCTACTCGGGCATCAACACGCGGCGCGTCATCGCGGCCGCCTACATTATCTGCGGGGCGCTCGCGGGCGTGTCGGCGGTGTTCTTCACCATGTACGTGCGCTCGATCTCGCCTGCCTCGCACGGCAGTTTCTACGAACTCTACGGGATCGCGGCGGCCGTGCTCGGCGGTTGCTCGCTGCGCGGCGGCGAAGGATCGGTCCTCGGCATCGTGCTCGGCACCGTGCTGCTGCAAGTGCTGCAGAACCTCGTCAACCTGCTCGGCATCCCGAGTTCGCTGAATTTCGCCGTGATGGGTGCCGTGATCCTGGTCGGGGTCCTGGCAGACCAGCAACTGGTGTCGTTCCGACAGCGCGCCCGCAGCCGTCCGCGCGACAGTGCGCCGGCTCAGGCGGCGCCGGCCATCGACGGGCCGTCGTGACGCGAGCTAGCCGGTGTTGCGCAATCCGGCCGCAATGCCGTTGATCGAGATCAGGATGCCGCGCTGCACTTTCTCCTCCGACTGGCCGGCACGCCAGCGCCGGATGAGATCGATCTGCAGATGGTTCAGCGGCGTGATGTACGGAAAGCGGTGCTCGATCGAACGGGCCAGCGTCGGATTATCGGCCAGGCGCTCGGTTGTTCCCGTGATGGCGTTCAACTGCTCGGTCGTCAGCCGCCATTCGGTTTCGATGGCCGCGAAAATCTCGTCCGCGCGTGCACGATCCGGAACGAGTTCGGAATAGCGGCGTGCGACCGCGAAATCGGTTTTTGCCAGCACCATGTCGAGATTGGACAGCAGGGTGCGGAAGAAGGGCCACTCCCGGTTCATGCGTTGCAGCAGCGCAAGTCCGTCCTTGTCCGATTGCTCGACGAAGCCGCGCACCGCCGATCCGAAACCGAACCAGCCCGGGAGGCTGACGCGGGACTGGCCCCACGAGAAGCTCCAGGGAATGGCACGCAGGTCCTCGATCTTCCGTGTCGAGCGGCGCGAGGCGGGGCGCGACCCGATGTTCAGCTCGGCGATTTCGGAGATCGGCGTCGCTGCGAAGAAGTAATCCGTAAAGCCCGGCATGTCGTAGACCACCGCACGGTAGGCCGCCATGCTGAGACGGGACAGGGTCGCGGCGGTCTCGAGATAGATGGACCGAGGAGGCGCCGCTGGCGACAGCAGCGTCGCCTCGAGGCTCGCCGCCATCAGCAATTCGAGGTTGCGACGCCCGATCTCCGGATTGGAATATTTGCTCGAGATGATTTCGCCCTGTTCGGTCAGGCGGATCTGGCCTTTGACCGTGCCGGGGGGCTGGGCCAGGATCGCTTGGTAGCTCGGGCCGCCGCCGCGTCCGACCGTGCCGCCTCGGCCATGGAACAGGCGCAGCGTGATCTTCGGCTTTTCCTCGAAGAGGGCGACGAGCGCCGTCGAGGACCGGTACAGCTCCCAGCTGCTGGTGAAGAAGCCGCCGTCCTTGTTGCTGTCGGAATAACCCAACATGATATCCTGCTGGGCCCCGGACCGCTCGACCAGCGCCTCGATGCCGGGCAGGTCATAGAACTCCCGCATGATCGGCTCGGCGTGGCGGAGGTCGGCAATGGTCTCGAAGAGCGGCGACACGATCAGGTCGGCGCTTCCTTTTGTGTCTCCGGTCGGATCGAGCGGGCTGTTCAACAGACCGAATTCCTTCTGGAGCAGCAGCACTTCCAGCAGGTCGCTCACCGTTTCGGTGTGGCTGACGATGTAGTGCCGGATCGCTTCCGGGCCGAAATCCTGGCGCAGCCGTCGAGCCGCAATGAAGACGTCGAACTCGCTCTGGGTTCGCTCGGAATAAGTGGCGAAAGGCAGGCGAAGCGGTCGCGCTTCGTTGAGCAGCCGCAGCAGCAGGGCCCGCTTTTCGGTTTCCGGCAACGCCGCATAATCGGCTTCGACGCCAGCGGTCGCCATCAACTCCGCCAGAGTCTCCTCGTGACGGTCGGAGCTTTGCCGAAGGTCGACCGTCGCGAGATGGAAGCCGAAGACTTCGACGGCCCGTATCAGCGGACCGAGGCGGAACTGGATCAGGGAAGCGCCGTGGTGGCGCCGGAGCGAGGCCGCCATAACTTCGAGGTCCCGCAGCATCGCGCCGGCATTTGCATAGGCGGGCAGCGGCACGCGCCCGTGGTAAGCCCCCTCCTTGCCGGTCAAATTGATCCGGGTGGTCGATAGCCGGGCCGAGATGCCGAGCAGGGCGCGACGGTAAGGTTCGTCCTGGTGATGAGGACTGTCGTCTCTGGAGGCCGCGGCGAGTTCGACGAGTTCGGAGGAACAGCCGACCAGCATCTCTGAAACGGACAGTTCGGCTCCGAGATGGTGCAATTCCGAAAGGTAGTAGTCGAGCGCGGTCTCGCATTGGCGACGCAGCGCGACGTCGAGAGTCTCCGCAGTCACGTTGGGGTTGCCGTCCCGGTCGCCGCCGATCCAGCTGCCCATGCGGAAGAACGAGGCGGTCGAACGGCCGAGGAAATGTTCGAGTTCGGAATAAAGGCGCGGGATCTCGCGCAGGAACGTGGTGCGGTAGTAGCTCAGCGCGTTCTCGATCTCGTCGCGCACCGAAAGCTCGCGAGAGCGCAGGAGCCGCGTCTGCCAAAGCTGGGTGATCCGCGTCCGGAGCAGGGCCTCGTTGCGCTCGCGGTCGCGGCCGTGATCGAGGGTTTCGCGCTGGGCCAAGAGTTCGGCGATGGCGAGTTCGGCATCGAGCAGGCTCTTGCGTTGCACTTCTGTCGGGTGTGCGGTCAAAACGGGCGACACCCAGGCTCGGTCGAGGCTCGCTGCGACGTCTTCGGCACCGATCCCCGCGTCCGCGAAGCGCTCGAACGTTTTGGCGAGACTTCCGTCCTGGTACGCGGAGCCTCCGCCAGGGTTGGTTTCGTGGAGGGCGCGACGCCGGACCCGGTGGCGATCCTCCGCGATATTGGCGAGGTGGGAGAAATACGCGAAGGCACGGATCACCGATACGGCCTGCGACGGTGTCAGCCCGCGTAGCAGCAGCTCCAGCGAATGGCCTGCCGCGGTGTCGGCATTGCGCTGATAGGCTACGCTGAAACGGCGGATGTTCTCGACCAGGGTGAAGCAACTTTCGCCTTCATGCTCGCGGATGACGTCGCCCAGCAAGGATCCGAGAAACCGGATATCCTCAATCAGCGGTCGCTCCTTGGCAGGGTCGCGACGCGAAGATGGAAGCGGCTTCACGTTGGCGTGCATTTCACCTCGCAGAGGAACTGGTGCGGCATCCGGCGCAGCCTTGAACGGGCTCGATCAAGCATGGCAAGGCCTCGGCTTGCAAGGTCCGTGCCTTGCGTCCGGGCTGTTCACGGCGCGCACGAACGCTGACCTTGCAAGCGCCCCCTGCGGCTCGACATCCCGCTCCAGGATGCCGACGCGCGTCAGAGACTTGGCAGGAGGGGGCTCGGCTGGGACGAAACGTTCGTCGGCACCGGCGCCAAACGTTCGCCGAAGGCCTGTTTGGATCTTGGGTCTTCTGCCTTCCCGCGTACGAGATCGTGGATGAAGCCCAGCTTCTCGATGACGGCCGGAGGCAGAATGAATGGGTAAAGGTCGCCCAACCCCATGGATCGGTTGAGGCTGTTCAGGGCGAAGGTCAGCGGCACCCAAACGTTCACCAGCGGCTCGATGCTCTGCGTAAAGTACGGTTGGAAATCCACCTCGGCGGAGAGCGCATCCGCCTGGGAAATGGCTTTGGGGTGCACCGTCACACCAAAAGCTTCGGCCGTTTCGAGCGTGTCGACGATGTGAAGGTAATGCGCGAAGGTTTCGGCGAAGTCCTCCCAGGGGTGGGATGTCGCATAAGCGCTGACGTATCGCTCGCGCCAGTTCGATGGAGCACCCTCATTGTAGTGCCGCTGCACCGCCGCATTGTAGTCTTCCCGTTCGTCTCCGAACATCCGCCGGAACGCATCGATCGCGGGCGCGTTGCGCACCAGCCGATCCCAATAATAATGGCCGATCTCGTGACGGAAGTGGCCGAGCAGGGTTCGATAGGGCTCGTGCATGCTCTTGCGGCGGCGCTCACGTTCCGCGTCGTCAGCCTCGGCGATGCCGATCGTGATGTTGCCGAGGTCATGCCCGGTCATCACCTTCCGGCCCACCGCAGGATCTTCGAGAAAGTCGAACATCAGACCCTCCCTCGAATCTTCGGCCCGCGTGACAAGGGGAAGCCTCAACTCGATGAGCGCGTAGACGAGCCGATGCTTGGCGATCTCCATCAGCCGCCACAGATCTCGGTTGCTCGGCTTTGCCAGATCGGGAACCAGATGATTGTGTCGGCACGCACGGCAGAACAGATCGTGCTGACCTGCCGGGACCAGCCAGTTGCACACATCATATTCGGCGTTCTTGCACAACCGGAACCCGCGGTCGGGCTTGCCGGCAATCTGCCAGGCGAAACTATCCCGGCCGCCTGTTCTTTCGACGGCAAAGAGCTCCTGCTCCTCGGCAACGTAGCCCAGGCGATGCCCGCAGCTTTCGCACCTGGTGTTTTCGAAATAGAGCGTCTGACCACAGACTTGGCACTCGAACAGCTTCATGGAAGGCCTGCTCACGAAAGAATGGTCGGAGGCCGCCGATCCCTCGAGCCGGCGGTCCCGTGCTGGCTGAACGCGAAACGCGCCCTTTCGGTCCCGCATTGCAGCAAAAGGGGTGGTCGCTCAGCGGGCATGGATGGTTGGGCGTTCAGGACCGGAACGGACGCCCGCCGCTCAGGCCCCGGTAGAAGCGCCACATGCGGTCGAACCAAAGATGACGGGCATCGAGGTGAGCCAGCGCCGCCGCGCGGAGCGGCAGTTGCAACGTTTCGATCAATTGGCCGATCTCCTGGCGTGCCGCGATCCCTATCTGGCCTGCATCGCCGGGAAAAGCCACGCGACCGCGACTGCTTATCGCAAGTGCCGGGTTTCGCGCGAACGAGGGCTCAGGTTGCGTATAGCCAGTCGTACCGAGCAAGCAATTTGTTCGCAGGCGTGCAACGCAGGACGAAGTCGCGTACCGCCGAAGCGGGCGGAGGCAAATGATAGATCACGGCCTGGCGGCGCGATTCTGCCTGAATGCGCGCCGTTCTGCGAAGACGCACGGCTTCATAGGCGCGGAAGGCGACGGCGGGATCGTGCGGGTGCGCCAGGATGGCATCGCCGAGGGCCGCGGCATCCTCGATGGCCTGAGCGGCGCCCTGGGCCAGGAAGGGAAGCATCGGATGGGCAGCGTCGCCGAGAAGCGTCACCCTCCCCTGGGACCAGTGCCCAAGCGGAGGGCGATCGATCAGAGGCCATTTACCCCAGGCCTTCGGGGCGGCGAGAAGCTGCCGGATCGGGTCTGCCCAAGACGCGAAGCGCTGCTCGATCTCGACGGGGTCACCCGGGGCCGACCAGAAGGCGTCCGCTCGATCGCCCGGCCGTGAGTCGTCGATTGCCGCGATCACATTGACCAGGCGGCCGCTCGCGACCGGGTAATGGACCAGATGGACCTTATGCCCGAGCCAGAGGTTCGCATTCGGCCTGCGGAACGGGGCAGGGGCCTCAGAGGCGTCGATCGTCGCCCGCCAGGCCGTTCGTCCGCCCCGACCCGGCTCCGGCGTGGGCGCGAACCCAAGCCGTTCGCGTACGACCGAATGCAGGCCATCACAGCCGACCAACCCGTCGACCGCGACGACGGGTCGGTCGCCGTCGAATTCAAGCATCAGTCGGTCGCCCGCGACGCGCCAGTTCGCGATGCCCTTCCCGGTCTCGATCGTGACATGCGGGTTGTCTTGTATGCTTTCACGCAAGGCGCGTTGAAGGTCGGCCCGCAGAGTCAAAAGAAAAGGCGCGCCGAAACGGTCCTCGGCATGACGCCCGAGCGGCAGTCGAGCCAGGACCGTGCCGTCCCGTCCGCGCCCGATACGAAGCGAAAGCGGCGCGACCGCATCGCGCTCGACCCGTGCCAGAACCCCAAGACGACGCAACGCCGCGTTGGCGTTGGGCGAAAGCTGAAGCCCCGCCCCAACCTCCGCCAAAACGGGCGTTCGCTCGAAGATTGAAACCCTGCATCCCGACTGGGCCAAAGCCAAGCCGGCGGCCAGCCCCCCGATGCCGGCGCCGGCGAGCGCGATGTGAAGCACGGATGGAGCAGGCCCGATGGTCAGGGCGCGGTGTCGGGGCGGTATTCGCAGGCCGCCGGATCGCAGCCGGCTCCGAGCGAGGCTTCGAACAGGTACCGCGTGGAGCAATAGGGGCAGACGGCGTCGTCGCTGTCGCCCATGTCGATGAACGTATGCGGGTGATCGAAGGGCGGCAGGGCCCCGGTGCACATGAATTCCCTGACGCCGACCCTGATGGTCGGCACTCCGGGCTCGTTGTGAAAATGCGGCGTATGGAAGTGGCTGGCCATCAGTGCCTCGGCAAGACGGGTCTTTCGGCGGTCGGGCCCTCGCGCTCTGGGGCAACAAGCGACCCGGCTGGGCTCGTCGCATGTGCTGGATCGCATGTCCGATCCCGGCACTCAAGTCGCGGACGTTTGAGCGACGACGGCGCAACGACCGGACGGACCATAGTGACGGGCGTCCGGAATGTGTAGAGGAGAAGGGAGGCGCCCTGGCGCTCGTCACGATCGTCCCGGCCTTGCGGTCGGCGACGCGTTTGCTGCCGGAATGAGAGGGATCGATGTTTTTCCAGTCGGACGGCTTGCGCCTCGCCTTCATCGATCAAGCGCCGATCGGGACGGACCTTGGGCAACCCATCCTGCTGATGCACGGCTTCGCCTCGTCCACCGCGGTCAATTGGGCCGACACAGGTTGGGTCAAGGTGTTGGCCGAGGCGGGGCGGCGCGTTGTCGCCTTCGATCACCGGGGTCACGGCAGCAGCGACAAGCCGCGCGATCCCCATGCTTATCGGACCCCGACCATGGCGCAGGACGCCCGCCATCTGCTCGACCACCTCGGCATCGATCGAGCCGACATCATGGGATATTCCATGGGCGCGCGCGTGGCTGCTTTCCTAGGGCTTGCGGCGCCCGATCGCGTGCGGTCGATGGTGATCGGAGGGCTCGGCATCCATCTGGTCGAGGGCGCCGGTCTTCCATCGAGCATCGCCGAAGCCATGGAAGCACCTTCCGCCGACAGCCTGACGGATCCGACGCAGCGCATGTTCCGGCGCTTTGCCGAGGCCGGCGGAAACGATCTGGCCGCGCTTGCCGCATGCATCCGAGGTTCGCGCCAAAGCTTGTCCGCGGCGGACGTCGGCAGGATCTCCTGCCCGGCGCTGGTGGCGGTCGGAACCAAGGATGCTGTGGCCGGCGATCCGCATCGGCTGGCGGCTCTTTTGCCGCAGGGCAGGGCGCTCGACATCGCCGGCCGCGATCACAATCCGGCCGTGGGCGACAAGGCCTTCAAGTCGGGCGTGCTGTCATTCCTCGAAGGCCAGCTTTAAAATGCGGGCGGCCCCGGAGAATTGGGCGGGCATAACTGCTCCGGCTCGGCACGACCCGCATAGTCGGAAATGATTGTCATACGATCGCTTCACGGGATCTTCGCAATGAAGACGTTAGATGGGGGGCTTGTGCCAACCGCCCTGCGTCGTATTTGATGATCGCGAGAATGCCGGGTGGAGGAGAACGACCATGGGGCATAGCTTAGGTGCCAAGGTGATCGGATTGGCCGATGCCGATCCGTTGTTCGGCCGGATCAGGGCGGAAGCCGAGGAGATTCTGCGGCGCGAACCCGAATTGTCGAAAACCGTACTGACAGCCGTGCTGAACCAGACCGGCTTCGAGGCGGCCGTCGTTCATCGGATCGCGTCGCGCCTCGATCATGCCGATGTGCCTGGATCGTTGCTGGAGCAGGTGTTTTCCGAGGTCGTGGCTCGAGAGCGTTCCATTGGGGACGCCTTTCGGGCGGACATCCTGGCGGTGTTCGACCGTGACCCTGCATGCACCCGGCTGATCGATCCTCTGCTCTATTTCAAGGGTTTCCACGCTATACAGACGCATCGCATCGCGCATGTGCTGTGGCGAACGGGACGCAATGATCTCGCGCTTTATCTGCAAAGCCGATCGTCGAGCGTCTTCCAAACGGATATCCATCCCTCGGCATCGTTCGGCAAAGGCATCTTCCTCGATCACGCGACCGGATTGGTGGTCGGGTCGACCGCAGTGATCGACGACGATGTTTCCTTGTTGCAGGACGTCACGCTGGGCGGCACCGGCAAGGAGACCGGCGATCGTCACCCCAAGATTCGCCACGGGGTGCTGATCGGGGCTGGGGCCAAGGTGCTGGGCAACATCGAGGTCGGCCATTGCTCACGCATTGCGGCGGGCTCGGTGGTTCTCGCAGCCGTGCCGCCAAAGAAGACGGTTGCCGGGGTGCCTGGACGGATCGTGGGCGAAGCGGGATGCGCGGAGCCGGCCAGGTCTATGGACCAGATCATCGCCGAGAAAGCCGTCGACCGCGTTCCCTTCGAACTGTAGAAGAGGCGAAACCGTTCCGACGGAGTGCCTTCCTGCACAAAGCTCGGTATCGAACGCGGCCTATAGCGAGCTTGCCGGATCAGCGACAAGTCACGATCCGCTGCAACCGTTGGCTTCCGGAGTGCTGTCGTGGATAAAACTGAGTTGCATAAGCTGCAGGCTTACCTGCGGCGTACGTTCGAAAACGTGGCCCTGAGGGTCATGCCGCACTCGACCGAGGCCGAACGCGCCGATGTTTCGCTGGGAGAAAGGCGCATCGCGACAATCAGCGTCGACGATGAGGACGGTGACCGCTCTTTTTCACTTGAACTCAAGATCCCGGTCGAGAGACCGGCGCTCGAGTCCTATCTTCGACTGCTTTTCGACAACCCCAAACTGAAGATCGTTCCGCGTGCTAAAAAGACCGATTCGGTGGAACTGAACTCCGGAAGCGATTTTCTCGGCGTCGTATCGGCGGACGATTCGAAGGGCAAGTCCTTCACGCTCCAGATGGCCATCTTGGACTTCGACCTCGAAGACGTTTGATGGGCTTGGAGTCCCCGAACGGGATCGCTTCAGAGCAGCACGTCGTCGCCGAAGTCTTCGGCCGCGAACGGGCGCGAGAATTCGACCGCAATGCCGTTGCCGAACATGCGGACGACGTGCGCCGGAGTCTGTCCGATGGTGACTGGCGTGCCGATTTCCGGCCTTATGTCAGACACCATTGCGGCTCCTGAAAGCGACACGTCGATCAGCTTGACAGAGATTTCTCGTTTATCGGGCAGAACGAGGGTCGAGCGTGCGTTCCGCGGGATGATGCGTTCGTGACGCCTGTCCTCCGGCATGCCGAGCGCCTGGCGGTTTGCCAGCCAGGTCAGTTGGTCGGCAAGCTTTTCGCGCTTGATCAACGGCACATTGATCTGCATCGCGAAACCGTGGTCGAACAGGCGTGTGACGACGCCTTCGACGCGCCCGAGCTGGTCGAGGTAGCAGATAACGCGTTCGCCGACTCCGCCCTGCACCGGGACGTATAGCGCGACCCCGCCCGGCGACATGTTCAATGTTTGACAGGGATATTCCTGCCGGCTGGCCAGCATGTAACGACCCAGCACGGCCACCTTGACCCGCTGATGGCGGCGTCGTTCGAGGGGCTGCGCTTCGACCTTGAGAAGCGTTGTAGCGTTCACGATGCTTGGCTTTCCAAGAGGGGTCGGAAGTGAATAAGCCTACCCAGGCTAAAGATGTCCGGTTAAAGGCCCCTAAAGAGGACCGTCAAGACTCATGGGTCAGCGACCCCCCTCGTAGACGGTGAACCGTCCGTGCCGGGTCGGCGGGGAAAGTTCATGAAGCGGGGGCCCTGAAGGCTTGTAGCTGGCCGGGGATGTGCCCCGGATGGTCCGAAAGGACGTCAGCGTCATTGGTTCGACCGGCAAAAGCCCGAGCCAGGATGGAACGTGAGACGGGGCGAGCGAACCGAGGATGCGCACGTGTGTCCTGCCGTGATGGCGGAGCGGAAGAAGGAGCATCTCGAGATCGATGGGAACGTCGTCGCGGGGCGCAGCCCTGACGCCAGCCACCATGGCGGTACGTTCGTCGAGGACGCAAGCCAGCACATCTTCGATGGCGGCCCGGTATTCCGACCGCCAGATCGACAGTAAGGACATGCCTTTAAGCTCATTCAGGAAAAAGGCATTCAGGCGCGTGCCGGAAAGCCGTACGGGGAAGTCGCGGCCGATGCCCGCCGTTCCGCCCGTAACTTCGAGCACGAAAGTGTCCGCCAGGATTGCTCGTATTGCGGCGGGATCGAGGTCGCCTCGCTCCGGAGCGGCTCGCGTTCCGCGGAGCTCGTCCCAATATGCGAACAGTTCGCGGGAGACGGGGTGTTTCATTTTGGTCCTTGGTGCTCGTTCCCGGCGGGCGATGTCTAAAATCGGAATAGCTTCCGTCGGTCGCGGCCTTCGATGCCCCGTGGCTGCACGGGGCGTGCCATCGGGTAAGCTTAATCAGGCGTTGCTATGGTTTCGGTCGGCGCCCGTGCAACAGGGGCGCACGCTCTGTGGAATCCCGAGTCAGGCGGCTTTGAACTTCACCGTTGCTCCCGGTGGTCACGCGCCGTTAGGGTTGACGCCCGACAGGTTGCTCCCCTGTCGAGCGCCTTCACTTCGGGAAGCCGAAGCGAACGGCGAAAACGTCGGGCCTTGTGAGGCGCCCGCCGCTTGCGGCTTTGATCACGGCCGGAGCGGGCGAACTGCTCCAAAGGGTGCTAATGTCTTGAGTGACTGGAACCGGATAGGCGCCGCCGTTGCTTGATCCAACCTATCGCGCTCCCGACCCTCCTCCTCCTCGACGCGAACCGGTCTTCAACATTCCCCCGGCCATCCTGCTGGTTCTCGGGGGCCTGATCGGCATTCACGTGCTGCGGTTGATCGTGCCGGATGCGTGGGACGTCGAGGCGTTGTCTCACTTGGCCTTCATTCCAGGACGGGTGACCTATGCCTTCGCTCCGTCGCCCGTCGTTGGTGCCCTGATCGCCTTGTCGAGCCAGGGGGAGGACGGCCTTCGGCAAGCGCAGGTCGGCCGATTTTTTCTCGGCGACGGAAGTCTCGAGCCCTGGACCGTGGTGACCTACGGCGTGCTTCACGCCGATTGGGCCCACATCGGTTTGAACGGTCTGTGGCTCCTCGCGTTCGGGGCTCCCGTTGCGCGCCGACTCGGCCTTGGTCGATTCCTGTTTTTCCTCGCCGCAGCGACTGTCGCGGGGGCTCTCGCCCACTATGTGACGCACACCGTCGACTTGCAGCCAGTCATCGGGGCGTCGGCCGCGGTGTCGGGCTGCATGGGCGCAGCCTTGCGCTTCATGTTCCAGCCCGAAGTGGGGGTCTCGGCCATCATCGGATTGTCGGAACGGGCGCGCGAGGCAGCTTTCCGGCAACCTCTGGTGCCGCTGCTCAACCTTGTTCGAGACAGGCGCGCCGCTACCTTCATCGTGGCGTGGTTCCTCGCCAACCTGCTCTTCGGCATCGGCTCGCTATCGCTCGGTTTTGCGGAGGGCGCTGTCGCATGGCAGGCGCACATCGGCGGCTTTCTGCTCGGTCTGTTGTTTTTCCCGCTGTTCGATCGGCGTTCGTTGCCGCCGGCGCGGTCCGCCGGGCCGGAACCGTCGGATCGGGAGCTGCCCGATTTGTAACCATGATCTGGCCGCTTCGCTGAATTGACGCCTTGCAGGGCGCCCTCGAGGGGATCATTGTCAGGAAGCGAACCAACGCCGTTGCTCGGGCGGGGGCTTCGCCATAACAGGGAGGCGACCATGACTCTTTCGGGTATTCTCTCGGGTAAAGGCCGTGATGTCGTAACCACGGCGCCGCACCGTACCCTGCGCGAAATCGTTCGGATGCTGAGCGAAAAGGGCATCGGCGCAGTCGTTGTGACCGGCGCCGACGGCGAGGTGCTCGGCATCTTCTCGGAACGCGATCTCGTCCGCGCTCTGGCCAAGCTGGGAACCGAGGTGTTGGACGATGCCGTATCCCGCCACATGACGGCCCGGGTCATTACCGCAACGGACGACATGGGCGTTCTGGAAGCGATGGAGCGCATGACGCAAGGGCGTTTCCGGCATATACCCGTCGTGGAAGACGGCAGGCTGACCGGATTGGTTTCGATCGGAGACGTGGTCAAGCACCGGATCGCCGAAATCGAGCAGGAACGCCAAGCCATGCTGGACTACATCGGCACGGCCTGAGCCGCGCGGCCGTTCAGGCTTCGTCGTCGATCATGGCAAGCCGCGGCTCCTCGCCCGTTTCGACGACGCGCCGGTAGAAGCACGAGCGCCGGCCAGTGTGACATGCCCTGCCGTCGCCGGCTACCTCGACGGTCAGCAAAAGTGCGTCCTGGTCGCAATCGACCCGCATTTCGACAAGCCTCTGCACCTGGCCGGAGGTATCGCCCTTGCGCCAAAGCGTGTTGCGCGAGCGTGACCAGTAATGGACGATGGCCGTCTGCAGAGTTTGCTCCAGCGCTTCCCGGTTCATGTAGGCCACCATCAGGATATGCCCTTCCACGTTTCGGGTCACGCAGACGATCAGCCCCGCGGCGTCGAATTGCGGCGCGAAGCCGGCAGCCTGATCGGGCCGGTCGGCGGTCATGTGCAAGGGCATGGTCGATGAGCTCCGGGTA
>JBBPYT010000062.1:0-6914 GCA_038199665.1 Hyphomicrobiales bacterium | reverse complement strand
CTGCATCGAGGCGCCGGAGGGCTTCGGCGATCTCGGCATCCGTGACGACGAGCGGGGGCAGGAGGCGAACCACGTTGTCGCCCGCCGCGATCACGAGCAGGTGGTGCGCCCGCGCCGTAGCGACGACATCGCTGTTCGGCACGACGGTGCGCAGCCCCATCATGAGACCCTCCCCGCGGATCTCCGCGATCACGCCGGGGTGGCGATCCTGCAGTTCCGCCAAGCGCTGTCTGAGCACGAGCCCGGCCCGCTTCACGCGGTCCAGGAAACCTGGGGCCAACACGACGTCAAGCACCGCATTGCCGATGCTCATGGCGAGAGGGTTGCCGCCGTAGGTCGTTCCGTGGGTGCCGACCGTCATGCCCTTCGCGGCCTCGCGCGTCGCCAAGCAAGCCCCGAGCGGAAACCCGCCGCCGATGCCTTTCGCCACCGACATGATGTCGGGCGCGATGCCGCTCGCCTCGTGCGCAAACAGATGACCGGTCCGTCCGACACCGCTCTGCACTTCGTCAAGGATGAGCAACAAACCCCTTTCGTCGCAGAGCGCCCGCAAGGCGCGCAGAGTCTCGGTCGGCACCACCCTGACCCCGCCTTCGCCCTGAATGGGCTCGATCAAGATGGCTGCGGTTTCCGGGCCGAGGGCCCCCTCGAGCGCCGCCCCATCGCCGATCTGCACCTGGTCGAAACCTTCGACCTTGGGGCCGAATCCCTCGAGATATTTGGGCTGGCCGCCGGCCGCGATGGTGGCCAAGGTCCGGCCGTGGAACGCGCCTTCGAACGTCACGATGCGAAAGCGCTCCGGATGTCCGTTCGCGGATTGGTATTTGCGCGCCATCTTGATGGCGGCCTCGTTGGCCTCCGCGCCCGAATTGGTGAAGAAGACCAGATCGGCGAAGGTGGCATCGACGAGCCGCTGGGCCAGCCGCTCGCCTTCGGGGATGCGGTACAGGTTCGACGTATGCCAAAGTTTGGCGCCCTGCTCCTGCAAGGCCTCAACGAGATGCGGATGCGAGTAGCCGAGCGAAGCGACCGCGATCCCGCCACCGAAATCGAGGTAGCGTTCGCCCTCGGTGGACGTCAGCCAGACGCCGTCGCCGCGTTCGAAGCTCAACTCTGTTCGGGCATAGGTCGGAAGGATCGACGACACGGGGGAACGCTGCTCCTGCAATCTCCGGACCGAAAATTCCGGGCCGCCGGCCTCGGGGCGGAGCCGTGGCAAGCCAACCCCGTCTGACCGTGCCTGCGGCCCGGAACGGTTGCTCGACCGCTGTTCCGAAATCGAATGCCGCCCCAAGGGGACGGCACTCTCCATCGCGTCCTCTAAAGGTTCGAACCGGAGAGGTCAAATCTTCACGCCGCCTCACGGCCTTTAGAGTCGTGACCATATTGTGCTGCGTTTTGGCCACAACAGCTGGGGGAAACTCAACACCAACCAAACCGGACTCTTGCGCACGATTCCTGTGCTCGTGTAGGTTTCCCATCGTCGACTACGACAAATGCGGCGTACCCCAAGTATTTGTTGCGTTGCGTGCCATTGGATCGGATCCGATGCGGCGTTGTTTTTTTTCAATGCATTAGAGTGCCAATAACAGGAGAGGCCATGTCCTGGACAGACGAGCGCGTCGAACGCTTGAGTAAACTTTGGATGGAAGGCCGAAGCGCCAGCCGGATTGCGGCTGAGCTTGGAAACGGCGTTTCCCGCAATGCGGTGATCGGAAAGATCCACCGGCTCGGCTTGTCCGGAAGGACGCCGCCGCCCGGAAGCGGAGAGATCCACCGCGAAAGGCCGAAGGTCGTCGCCAGACCCGAACCTCGTGTCCTTGGCCCGGGCGAGGCCGCCCGGGGCTCGGCTGCGAAGCCGTTCGGGAGCCCGACGACCGTTTCGGCAAACGAGGTCGTGATCCCGCTTGCGAATCGGGTCACGATCATGGACCTGCGGGAAGCGATGTGCCGTTGGCCCCTCGGCGATCCGACCAGCGCGGAATTCCGCTTCTGCGGATGCCACGCGGCGGGCGGCATGCCGTATTGCACCGCACACGCCAGGGTGGCGTTTCAGCCCGTGGCCGATCGGCGCCGGGTTGAGCGGGTGCAGCGTGTCGAGCGGGTGGAGCGTGTCGAGCGCGTGGCGCGCATAGCCTGAGCAACTCCCGCGGGAGTTGCTCACCAACCACGGCCGAACCATGGCGCCACCCGCCGCCATTTCGGTCTTGTCGGGCCTTCGGCGAAATGGCGAGGGCAGTCTTTGGCGGCGTTGAACGGACCCGGCGCATGCCACCGCGCTTGACAGAGTCGGGGGCGGCTCACTATAGAGCCGCCTTCCGAGATTTTCAGCAGGCTTTCGGAGGATGTCGCTCGGCCTTGGCCGAACCTCCACGATGGCTCCGAAGGAAGTTGCATCATGTCCCGCCGTTGCGAACTGACCGGCAAGGCCGTGCAGGCCGGCCACCTCGTCAGCCATTCCAACCGCAAGACCAAGACGCGGTTCCTGCCAAACCTGTGTTCCGTGAGCTTAATCTCGGACGCGCTCGGACGAACGGTCAGATTGCGTATTGCTGCTGCGGCACTGCGCTCGGTCGAGCATCGTGGTGGGCTTGATGCCTTTCTGGTGAAGGCCAAAGATGAACATCTCTCGGCCAAGACCCGCGCCTTGAAGCGCGAGATCGGCAAGAAGCAGACTGCAGCGACCGCCGCCGCCGGTTAGCCGGCCGCACCGGCCGCTTTGGGCGATGCGGTTCCTACTGCCGTCTGCCCTGCCGACCGAAACGCTATCGAGAGACTCCTCGCTTCGCGACTCGCCGCTGGCCGGAAACGCTGGGCGCTATCGCCCCGACATCGATGGTCTTAGAGCCGTCGCGGTCCTGGGCGTCGTTTTCTTCCACTACGGCTTCGCCCCGTTCTCCGGCGGTTTCGTCGGCGTCGATGTCTTTTTCGTCATTTCGGGCTACCTGATCACCGCCATTGTCGACGGCGAATTCGCGGGCGATCGATTTTCGGTCCTCTCCTTCTATGAAAGGAGGCTGCGCCGGATTGTTCCGGCGCTGCTCGTCCTCCTGCTGTTCTGCGCCATTGCCAGCGCCTTCATCCTTCTCCCGAACGACATGCGGCTCGTCGGGTCGAGCTTGACCAATGCCGCCCTGTTCACGTCGAACATCCTGTTCGACACGGTGGCCGACAATTACTTCGACGCCGACAACCTGATCCTGCAGCCGCTGCTGCACACGTGGTCTCTGTCGGTCGAAGCGCAGTTCTATCTCGTCTACCCCTGGCTGCTGCTGTTTTTGAGGCGCCAGGCCTTGCCGTGGGCGCCGACCCTGCTCGCGTTGAGCGGCCTCTCCTTCCTCGCCAGTGCCTGGGGCGTCATCCACAGCCCGCCCGCGACGTTTTACTTTCTTCCGACGCGGGCGTGGGAGCTTCTGCTCGGCGGCGTTCTGGCCGTTGCGACTCCGATGCGGTTCGTTAGCGCCCGGTTGGGCCGGTTGCTGGGCCTTGCGGGCCTAGGCTTCCTAGCCATTGGGATGTTCCTGTTCGATCGGTCGACCCCCTTTCCGGGCGCCGCCGCACTGCTGCCCTGCTTGGGCGCCGCTCTGATCATTCTCGCCGGCACGCGCTCGGAAAGCCGCGGAACGCTGCTCGGCCGCTCCCTCGGCGTCTGGCCGATGGCGTTCCTCGGACGCATTTCCTATTCGCTCTATCTCTGGCACTGGCCGATCCTGGTTTTCGCGAGCTACGGGCGCAGCCGCCAACTCGACCCTGCCGTACGGCTTGAGTTGATCCTCCTTGCGGGTGCGGTTTCGGCCGCTTCCTGGTGGCTGATCGAGCGGCCCGTCATCACGCGCCGGCTCCTGGCCGCCCGGCGGAGGCTGTTCGCCGGCGCGGCCGCCGGAACCGCAGTAGCTGTTTTGATCGGTGTGGCGGTCGACCACGCCGGCCGCGGCGATTTTCCCCTCGCTCATCTGCCGGCCGACGTTCTAACGCTCGCCAACGGGCAGTTCGATGTGATCAAGGGCGAGTGCCTGCCCGAGGACACTGCGAAGGCTGCGGACCTTCCCTGCCGCTTCGGCGCGCCCGGCAAGGATCCGACGATGGTGCTCTGGGGCAATTCCTACGCCAGAATGTGGACGCCTGCCCTCGACATCAACGCCAGGGGTCACGGTGTCGCCGGCATTTCGATGTTGCGCAGCAAATGCCAGCCTCTGCTTGGAGAGAGCTTGCGCGGCCTGTCCGATTGCGCGCCCTTCAACCAGGCTGCATTCGACTACATCCGCGCCCGTCCGACGTTGAAGACCGTGATCCTGGGGGCCAATTGGTTTGCCGCGGGCGATCAGCTCGCAGCCTTGGGCGAGACGATCGCCAAGCTGCGCGAAATCGGCGCGACGATCTTCGTGCTGCTGGCGCCGCCCCAAGCGGCCTATCCGGTGCCGCGCACGCTCGCCATGGCGGCGCTGCGCCACGAACCCCCGCCTCCGCCGACGCTCCAAGCGCAGGCCCGCGAGGCCCAGAAGGGATCGACCGACCTCATCGAGGCGCTCCGGCTCGAGTACGGCTTCGGCGTGATCGATCCCGCAACCGTGCTCTGCGACGGCCTTCATTGCGCCGTCGAGAAAAACGGACACTCGCTCTACTTCGACGCGGGCCACGTGACACTCTATGCTGCGCTCAACAGCGCCGGCCTGTTCGACCCAATATTCGCGCCCTGAGCCTCCGGGCTGGTAGACCGGACGGGCGCATGGTCGGCTTCACGAGATGTTCGGGCGGTGCGGATCGCCGGGGCACCGGCCTAAACCCCCGCGCCGACCGGCGCTCGACACAGTTTTCGGTACGTTCATTCCGTTATTGACGGTGATCTGGAAAACCTATTTCAATTATGCGGATCGACCGCAAGGTCAAGATCCGGAAGGCGGCGCCGAGGCACGGGTCCGGCGGTCGACCCAGGGAGGCAATCGATGCGGCAGACGGGTTGGCAACCGGGCTGGGTCCTCGTACAGCGGCTCGCATCGTTCCCCGTGGCAAAACCGGCCCGTGAGGCTGCCGACTTAACCCTGCTTCCATGAGGAGCCAATCTCCTATGCTCGACGTCATCACGATCGGCCGCTCGTCGGTCGATCTCTACGGCGCTCAGGTCGGCGGCCGCCTCGAGGATATGGCGAGCTTTTCGAAGGCGGTCGGCGGCTGCCCGACCAACATCGCCATCGGCAGCGCGCGGCTTGGGTTGAAAAGCGGCCTGATCACGCGCGTCGGCGACGAGCATATGGGCCGCTACATCCGCGAACAGCTGGCGCGCGAGGGCGTCGACGTCGCGGGCGTCCATACCGACCCCGAACGCCTGACGTCGCTGGTGCTTCTCGGAATCCGGAATTCGAAGAGCTTTCCGCTGATCTTCTATCGGGACAATTGCGCCGATAGCGCCCTCGACGAAACCGACATCGACGAAATCCACGTCGCCGGTGCGCGGGCGATCGTGGTCACCGGCACGCATTTCGCGAAGGCGGCCAGCGCGGCGGCCCAACGGCTCGCCATGCGCCATGCCAAGAAGCATGGCCGCAAGATCATCTTCGATGTCGACTACCGGCCGAATCTTTGGGGCCTCGCGGGGCATGGCGCCGGAGAGGAGCGTTTCATCGCATCGGGGGCGGTCAGCGCCCATCTGGCACCGATCCTGCCCGATTGCCAGGTCATCGTCGGCACCGAGGAGGAATTGATGATCGCGGGAGGGGCCGAGGAGCCCTTGGCGGCCATCCAGGCGATCCGGGCCTTGAGCACGGCGCTGATCGTGTGCAAGCGCGGCCCGATGGGCTGCGTCGTCTTCGACCGCGAGATCCCGGACCGGATCGAGGACGGCATCACGGGGCCCGGATTCCCGGTCGAAGTCTACAACGTGCTCGGCGCCGGCGATGCGTTCATGTCCGGCTTCCTGCGCGGCTATCTGCGGGATGAATCGATCGAGACCTGCTGCGCCTATGCCAATGCCTGCGGGGCCTTCGCGGTGTCGCGCCTGCTCTGTTCGGCCGAATACCCGACCTGGCCGGAATTGCAGCATTTTCTCGAACATGGCGCCTCGGCCCGCGCCTTGCGGCATGACCCGGATCTCAAGGACCTGCACTGGGCCACGACCCGCGACGCGCTGACGCCTCGTCACGTGCATCCCGACAGCATCATGGCCTTCGCCATCGACCATCGGGCCCAATTGGAGGCGATGGCCGATGAGGCGGGCGTCGCGCGCGACAGGATCGCCGATCTCAAGCTGCTGGCCGTCGAGGCGGCGGCCCGGGTGGCGGACGGGCGCCCCGGCTTCGGCATGCTGATCGACGGCACCTACGGCCGCGAAGCCTTGTTTCGCGCCGCCGAATTGCCGTTCTGGATCGGCCGCCCGGTGGAAATGCCGGGCTCGCGGCCGCTGGAATTCGAAGGCGGTGGCTCGCTCGCCGCCAAGCTGGTCGAATGGCCGCTGAGCCATACGATCAAATGCCTCTGCTTCATGCATCCGGACGACGCTCCGGAGCTGCGCGAGCGCCAGGAGCGCGAGCTGCTTCGCCTGCATGACGCGGCGCGCGGGCTCGGGCGCGAGCTGCTGATCGAAATCATTGCCGGCAAGAACGGGTCCCTCGGCGACGACACGGTGGCGCGCGTCATCGACCGGCTTTACGGGATTGGCATCAGACCCGATTGGTGGAAGCTCGAAAGTCAGCCGAGCGAGGCCGCCTGGAGCGCGGTCAGCAGCACCATCCGGCGCCACGATCCGCTGTGCCGCGGCATCATGCTGCTCGGACTCGACGCGCCTGCCGATGCGCTGTTCGAAGGATTTCGCTCCGCCGCCGCTTGCGACCTCGTCAAGGGGTTTGCGGTCGGCCGCACCATTTTTGGCGAACCTGCCCGGGCCTGGCTCGGCGGCGGCATCGACGACCATCAGGCTATCG
>JBBPYT010000061.1:0-2888 GCA_038199665.1 Hyphomicrobiales bacterium | reverse complement strand
GTGGGGTGGCGTGATCTGGCTGGTCACGGCCGGCGCGCAACTTTTCGTCATCGTCATCATGCCCGACTTCTTCGATCATCCGCTCATCACCGCCGTCAGCAACTTGCTTCTCGTTGGGGCCTACCTGACGTTGACCTGGATGGTCGCGGGCGGAAGCGGCCAGGGCTCCGAAAAGGGGTAAGGCGCCGCGCGAAAGTTCCGATTGCGCCACCGTCCTGCGTGTTCCACTCCCTGCAGTTAAATAAAACCTTAATGGAACCACTAGCGCTTTGGTAAAAGCCGCGTTCAATTCATTCTCGATTCACTCAAATAAGTAAACCTCCTGTTCAGGCTCTCGCTTAAACTCGTATTCATTCGTGAGCACTACACTTAAGCCCATCAAGTCAGCGGACGACGAAACGGCCGCCAAACTATAGTCGGGGCGTCATATGAACACGTCATCCAAAGCTGAGACCTTGCAGGACCGGACCGATCGCATGGAGGAAGTCCGTCCCGCCTATCTCGAAGCTCTGACCATGGTCGAGCGGCTGCATCGCCGGTTGCTCGACGTCATCAAGGACGAGTTCGACCGGCGCGGTCGCAGCGACGTCAATGCCGTGCAGGCTCTGTTGCTCTACAACATCGGTGACAAGGAGCTCACGGCCGGCGAGTTGAGGACGAGAGGCTATTATTTGGGCTCCAACGTATCCTACAACGTCAAGAAGCTCGTCGAAATGGGCTACCTGCACCATTCGCGGTCTCGCATCGATCGCCGTTCGGTGCGCATCAGCCTCACCGAAAAGGGCAAATCGGTTCACTCGATCGTCGCAACCCTCTACGAGAAACACGTGCTGACGGTGGAGCAGATCGGCGGCATTTCGGGCGACGAATTCGGTCGCCTCAACCAGGCCCTATCCCGCCTCGAGCGGTTCTGGACGGACCAGATCAAATATCGTCTTTGAACCGGATCATCCTTCGCAAGCTCCATCCCGCGCACCCGCCGAGGCCAATCTCGGTCGACGTTCTTGTTTTTATCGAGCCCGGAGCATAGGTTCGCCCTCAACAAGCGCGCTGGCCGGCAAGGTGTCGGAACGACGTGGAGGTGTGCGATGGGTGGATTGAGCATCTGGCATTGGATCATCGTCGGTGCCGTCCTGTTGCTGCTGTTCGGCGGCAAAGGCAAAGTGTCCGACCTGATGGGCGATTTCGCCAAGGGGATCAAATCCTTCAAGAAGGGTATGTCGGAGGACGACGTGGCGGAGGATAAGCCCGTTGTGCCGAACCCGGTAGCCTCGGAGCAGGTTCGCACGCTGGACCACCGCGCCGGCAGCCCGGTCGACGGATCGACCGAGACGCGCCGCGTCGGATAGGGTCGGGTTGCCGCGCTTCTCTGGTCGGCCAGACTGAGCCCCTTACGCGTCACGTGGCGCTCGAGGGGTCTCGCGGCACGCCAGCCGGCGCGTCGCCTGTCCCGCGCCCTTCAACCAGCCATTAGTCATGTTCGATATCGATGCGGGAAAACTTCTGATCATCGGCCTGGTCGCGCTTGTCGTGATCGGGCCCAAGGACCTGCCGCGGGTGTTGCGTCAGGTTGGCCAAATGGTCGCACGTTTGCGGAAGATGGCAGGCGAGTTTCAGGGCCAGTTCATGGAAGCCATAAAGGAAGCGGACCTACAGGATCTCCGTGCCGAGGTAGCCAAGCTGAAGGACAGCGCCACGCTCGACGTAAACTTCGATCCTGCACACGACGTCCGAACCGAACTGACGAGGGCTATCGAAGACGCACCCGTCTCGGCTGCCGTGTCCGAGCCGACCATGTCTTCGATCGCTTCGGAAGGCGATGGTTTCCGTCTTCCGGCACCGGCCGAGGTCGGTGTGGAGCCGAATGTCGCCGCCGCCGGGTTTGCTCCAGTCGCGGAAGCCGCTGCGCCGAGCAACCCTCACTTCGTCGGAGTCTCACCGGTGGACCCGTCGGCTGAGAGCCCGGATGGTGTGGCGGCGCCCGAGCGCCGCAAGATCTTGATCCAGCGACGGCGGCCCGGTTCGCGCTTCGAAGGTCCCACGGGCCGGGGTCCCGCACCCAATCGTCCGCGGAACATTCGACCCGCGCGGCGTGAAACCGCAGATCAATGAATCAGCACGTCGATGACATAGAGGCGTCCAAGGCGCCTCTCCTCGAACATCTGATCGAACTCCGCGCGAGATTGATCAAAGCGGTCGTCGCGTTTCTGGTCGCTTTCGTGGTCTGTTTCTATTTCTCCAGGCACATCTATAACGTCCTGGTCGAACCCTATGTTGGAGTCGTCGGCGCCGAAAACGCCAAGCTGATCGCCACCCACTTTCTCGAGCAGTTCTATACCAACCTGAAACTGTCCATGTTCGGAGCGGGCCTGATCGCCTTTCCGGTGATCGCCTCGCAAATCTACATGTTCGTCGCTCCCGGACTCTACCGCAACGAGCGCCACGCCTTTCTGCCGTATCTGATCGCAACCCCTGTGTTTTTCGTGCTGGGTGGGATGCTGGTCTATTTCGTCGTCATGCCGCTGCTGATCAGGTTCTCGACGTCGATGCAGCAACTCAACGTGCCCGGGCAGGCCACGATCGAGCTTCTGCCGAAGGTCAGCGAATACCTTTCGTTGATCATGACCTTGATTTTTGCCTTCGGCATCGCTTTCCAGCTTCCCGTGATCCTGACGCTGCTCGGCCAAGCCGGCATTATCGATGCCGCTTTCCTGCGGGGAAAACGGCGCTATGCGATCGTCGTCGTGGTCATCGCCGCGGCGATCCTGACCCCGCCCGACGTCATCTCGATGTGCAGCCTTGCACTGCCCATGTTGCTTCTCTACGAAGGCGCCGTCATCGCCGTGAGCACCATGGAAAAGAGGCGCGCCCGCACCGCCGCCGGCTCG
>JBBPYT010000060.1:0-5115 GCA_038199665.1 Hyphomicrobiales bacterium | reverse complement strand
CTTTGTAGAACAAAGTTTGCGAAAACGAAGATCGTCGCTCGAACGTTCCTAAAATAATTTTTGTTCAGCGAGAAATTTGTGTTTACATCGAAGGATTAATCTCTACCATCCACGTCAACAAAAAGAACACGGCATCAGGTCGTGCCAAGTCGGGGGTATTCGTCCAGGGCGGTTCCCGCAGCGGAGCACGTCCCAATGACTCATACGACGCGAAACTCGAGCGATCGCGCGCCGCAGCAGCCGGCGGGCTCCCTTCTGCATACCGGCATGGTCAGAGTGTCGGCCTATTCCGCGGCGGGCGTGCTTGCGGTCCTCATGATGACGAGTGCGCTTCCGCCTCTTTTGGCCGATCAATCCGACCGGGCGGTCGTCAATGCGCCCGTGACCTTGCTGACCGCGCCCATTTCCGGAGAGGTCACCGGCTTGTCGACAAGAGTCGGCCAGCGCGTGGCTGCAGGAGCCCCCATCGCCTCCATCAAGAACACCAGGGTCGACCGCTCGACCTTGATTACGCTGCAAGGCAAGGTCGCCGAACTTCAACAATCCGAGATGGCGGCCAGCCAAAAGAAGGACGCGAATCTGCAGTATGTCGTCTCCATGGACGTCGAGATCCGGCGCCAAACCGACCAGGCGATCAGCCGGGTTCAGGCCGAGATCGCGGAGCTTCGTGCCCTCGTTGCGGCGTCCGAATCATCCGGTCAGGAGAAGAAGGCCATTGTAGACCGACAGACGCACATGCTGTCGCGGGATGAGATCAGCCGGGAAATGGTCAAGCCGGCGTCGCAACAATATGCCGCCGCCCTGCATCAAAGGGATGCGGAAACGGCCAAGCTCGACCAGAAGGTCTCGGAGCTGGGCGCCTTGCGGCAAGGCATTTACGTCGGCGACAATCTCGCGGAACTGTCGGCTATGGCGCAGAAGCGCCGAGACATCGGCCTCGATGCGAAGCGCCTCGCCATCGAAGAGAGCCAGCTCGCGGCCAACATAAGGGACCAGCAGGTTCTGCTCGATGCCGAACGCAAGCGGCTCGACAGCTTGGCAGAGGCCACCTTGTCGGCCCCGTATCGGGGAGAAATCCTCAACGTCGGCGTGGCAACCGGGCGCCACGTCAGCGCCGGCGACTCGCTCGCCTCTCTGGTCAACTGCGAAAGAGATTTCGTGGTGGCCATATTCTCCTATCGTCAGGCCCAGGACTTTGCGGTCGGAACCCGCGTCCGAATCTCGGGCGGCAGTTCGCCTGATACTCGGTACGGTGTCGTCAGCGAAATCCTGCCCAAGGCGAGCGACAAGACTGACGAACAGTTCGCGGTGCCCTTCCCGCAGACGGAGCGCCGCGAGATGTATGTTCTCGTCACACCCGAGTCGCCCCCAAGCGAAGCCTCACGCAATGTCGCCGCGCCGGAACCGAACCGTACATCGTGCTCGGTCGGCGAATGGGTGACCGTGACTCGCGATGGCGGATGGATCCCTTCGACTTCCGTCGTCTGGCGGTCGGTGCGCAACCGCTTGACCGGCGTCGCGGCGTCTATATTTCCATCGCAATCTGCGCAAGCCGCCGACCGCGCTCTCAAGCAGGCCCGTTTGGCTCAGTGACGAGCCGGTTCGCCGCACTGGCGATGGTCGCGATGCTGGCGGCCTCCCCGGCCCTTCCGGGCGAGCGCTGGACGGCCCCCGTCGCGGGACGGCTCTGCGCCAGCGTTGCTGGAGCGGTCGACGCCGAGGGTGGCTCGGAGGCGGCCCCTGTGTTCGTCGCGAGCTACCGCCCCGGCCCGGACGAAAAGGCGGTTCCCGAGCCTTTGCGCCAGACGGCCTTCGCCTACGACAATGCCCTGGCCATCGTCGCCCTCGCGGCGTGCGGCGATCTTTCCCGCGCGCGCCGCATCGGCGACGCCTTTCTGCTGGCCATCCGGCACGACCGGACCTTCGCGGACGGGCGGATCCGCAACGCCTATCGCAACGGCCCGGTCGGGCCGGGGCCGGTTCCGTTGCCGGGCTGGTGGGACCCGCAGCAGAAGCTCTGGGCCGAGGACAGCTACCAGGACGGCACCGCCACCGGCAACGTTGCCTGGGTGGCGCTCGCCTTGCTGACGCTGAGCGATGCGGCCCAGGCGCCGAACTATCTCGAAGCAGCCGAAGGGCTGGTCCGCTGGATTCTGGCTCACGCACGCTCCGACACCGGCACTGACGGCTTCGCCGGCGGCGTCGACGGATATGATCCCAAGCAGACGGCGCTGACCTGGAAGTCGACGGAGCACAATCTTGATGTGAACGCTGCCGCAACTTGGCTCCACCATCGGACCGGCCGGCAGGTCTATGCGGATGCGGCCGCCGTCTCGCGCCGCTTTCTGGACGCGATGTTCGTGCTGCAAGACGGACATTTTCTGATCGGCACGACGCCCGATGGGAGCCCGAACACGGCGCATTTGGCGCTCGACACGCAACTCTGGCCGCTGATCGGCGTCGCCGACGCGCCGGCGGAGTGGCGGCGCTCTCTCACCTTTGCGCAACGCACCTTCGGCGTCGCGGGCGGGTTCGACTTCAACGAAGACCGTGACGGGCTATGGGTCGAGGGCACGGCGCAAGCGGCTTTCACGTTTCGCTACGTCGGCCGCAACGATCTTGCGGCCAAGCTGCTCGATTCGATCGGAAAGGAGATCGCGCCCTCCGGCTTCACCTATGCGACCCGCGAACCCCGCGTGACGACGGGCCTGTCGATCGGCCCGCAGAGCACCACGGCGGATTTTTTCTACTTCCGCAGGCCGCATCTTGGCGCCACCGCCTGGTCGATTCTCGCCGCGACAGGCTGGAACCCCTTCACCGGACGATTTGTGGACTAGCGCGATGTTTCCTTCTCCGCCGGACGCAGCGTCGATCCTGGTCAATGATCTCGGGATCCTGATCGGCCTGATGATCATGACCCGTGTGCTGGATCGCTCGAAAGGCCTGGCGCGCGCCATCTTCGGCGCCACGACCGCGGCCCTGATCGTCAGCTACACGGTTTGGCGATGGCACGACACCCTGCCGCGCCTCGAGCCAAGCTGGGAAAGCGCATGGCAATATACGTTCTTCTTCTTCGAGGCGCTGAGCATCGCCTATACTCTGATGTCCATCGTTATTCTGCTGCGGCAGACCGATCGATCGGCGGAAGCCGATATGGCGCAGGCCAGACTGGTCGAAACCGATCAATGGCCGGCTGTCGACATCTTCATCTGCACATACAACGAGCCGCTGCCGGTTCTGGAAAGGTCTATTCTTCCGGCCCTGGCGCTCGACTACCCCGGTGCGGTCGTGTGGGTTCTCGACGACACCCGTCGCCCCTGGCTCAAGGACTTCTGCGACGAGGTCGGGGCACGCTACCTCACTCGAGCGGACAACATCGGGGCGAAGGCCGGCAACCTGAACAACGCCCTCCGTCTCACGGAGACTCGGACCAACGCACCGCTGATCCTGGTGCTCGACGCGGATTTCGCACCGCATCGGCACATGCTGAAGCGCATGGTGGGGCTCTTCGGCGAACCCCGGACCGCCGTGGTTCAAACGCCGCAGTTTTTCTACAATGCCGATCCGATCCAGCATAATCTGCTTGCTACAACCTCCTGGGTGGATGACCAGCGCATTTTCTTCGACGTCTTCCAGCCTGCCAAGGACGCTTGGGGATGCGCCTTCTGTGTCGGAACCTCCTTCATCGTGCGTCGCGATCGCCTTAACGAGATCGGCGGCTTTCCGCAGGCCGCCATTTGCGAGGATATCAATCTATCCTATACGCTGATGTCGCGCGGCTACGAGACCCACTGGCTGAACGAAAAGCTGAGCGTCGGGCTGTCGGCCGAGGGACTGCCCGAATACATCACCCAGCGCACCCGTTGGTGTCTCGGCACCATACAGGTCGCGCTGCTCAAAAATGGCCCCTTCTTCGGCCGCGGCTACACTCTGATGCAGCGTGCCCAATATCTGCACGGCGTGCTCAACTGGTTCTGCAAACCTTTCATTCTGCTGATGTTGATGGCGCCGGCCCTGTACTGGCTGCTGGGCCTGCCGGCATTCCAGGCCGACTATTTGTCCTTCCTACACTACGGGCTGCCCGCATTGCTGGCCCTCTGGACCTACAGCTACTGGGTTTCCGGGTCGCGGACGCTGCCGCTCTTCATGGAGGTGACGCATTCGGTGACCGCCCTGGCCGTGACCATGACCTTGGCGACGGCTTTGGTGAAACCCTTCGGCCGACCGTTCAAGGTCACCGACAAAGGCGGCGACCGGTCGCAATCCACCGTCCGTTGGAAGATGGCGCTGCTCTTCGGCGGCAACGCAGTACTGTCCGGCACATGCGTCGTCTGGTTCCTCGTTTCGCCCGCCACCATGACCGAGATCGCACCGCTCGACTTTTTCAATCTGCTTTGGGCCGGCATCTCGATGGTGTTCTGTTTCGTGTCGTTCCTGGTGTGTTTCGAACAGCCGCGCGACGAGGATCGCTTCATCGTCGAAGAACCCGCATTCTACGCCACGGCCGAAAACGAATTTCAGGAATGCGGGCTCGTCGCATTGTCGACCACGGGCGCAACGGTGAGGGCGGTGGATCTGCCCGGCAGCTTCGCGGTGGGTGAAAAGTTCTGGTTCCATGTGACGCACATCGGCTGGATCGCGGCCGCGATAAGGTACGTCCACCTTGCGACGATCGACGTCCGCCTGGAACCCACGCCCGAGCAGCATCGCGATCTGGTGGTACGCCTTTTCGCCACCCCGCATGACCACGTGGCGCCCGTCGCCAATCTGCCGCAGGCTGTCCTTGCGCTGTTCAGGCGTTGCTTCAAGGCGGCATAGCTGCG
Organism: Hyphomicrobiales bacterium; assembly: GCA_038199665.1. Taxonomy (GTDB): domain Bacteria; phylum Pseudomonadota; class Alphaproteobacteria; order Rhizobiales; family Beijerinckiaceae; genus Lichenihabitans. The sequence continues at coordinate 292 of JBBPYT010000060.1, read as the reverse complement.
CGCCCGAGCCGGCGGGTGCAAGCCGACATCCCTCGGATGCGAGCCCGCGTCTCGGCCTGATCCGCACCTCCATTTACCACTGTTTCGCCGCGGCCGATCCCTCCAGCACTTCCCACAGGCGCGCACGAGTGGCCGCCGAGGTCCCGTCGGGCAACGCATCGCAAGCGAAAAACCCCGCCTCGACGATCTCCCAATCCGGCAGGCGGGGCTGCCCCTGTCGAAATTCGCGCACCACATAGACCACGACGTGATCGCGGCGCGACGCACGATTGTTGAAGAACAGGCCATGCAG
>JBBPYT010000059.1:0-6671 GCA_038199665.1 Hyphomicrobiales bacterium | reverse complement strand
CTCGATCGCGACGACGCCCGCGCGGCTCGAAGAGCTGCTGCGCGGCGCCTCGATGGCCAAAACCTTCGGCCTGGACGTGCACCCGGTGGGCGCGGCTGACATCAAGCGGCACTGGCCGCTGCTCAATGTCGCTGACGTTCTGGGCGGCGTCCACCTGCCGGGCGATGGGCAGACCAACCCGATCGACACGACCGTGGCTTTGATCAAGGGCGCCACCGCCGGCGGCGCCAAGGTGATCGAGGGCGTCGAGGTGACGGCGATCCTGACCAAGGGCGGGCGGGCGACGGGCGTTTCGACTCCCGACGGCGATGTCATGGCCGAGCACGTGGTCATCGCGTCCGGCATGTGGTCGCGCCGGATCGGGGCAATGATCGGCGTCGACATTCCCCTGCAGGCCTGCGAGCATTGCTACATCGTGACGGAACCCTTCGCCGGCCTGAGCCCCGGCCTGCCGGTGCTGCGCGATCCCGACAACTGCGCCTACTACAAGGAGGAGGCCGGCAAGCTTCTGCTCGGCGCCTTCGAGCCCAACGCCAAGCCCTGGGCGCTTGACGGCATTCCGGCCGATTTCGAATTCGGCGAGCTGCAGGAGGATTTCGCCCATTTCGAGCCGATCCTCGAAGCGGCCATGCGACGTCTCCCGGCACTCGAAACGGTCGGCATCCGCAAGTTCTTCAACGGGCCGGAGAGCTTCACGCCGGACGTTCGCTACCTGCTTGGCGAAGCGCCGGATCTCAAGAACCTGTTCGTGGCGGCGGGGTTCAACTCGATCGGCATCCAGTCGGCCGGCGGCGCCGGCAAGGCCCTTGCCGAATGGATCGTCGGAGGCCACCCGCCGATGGATCTGGCCGATGTCGATATCCGCCGCATGCAGCCCTTCCAGGTCAACCGGCGCTACCTCAAGGAGCGCGTCTCGGAGTCGCTTGGTCTGCTCTACGCGATGCATTGGCCCCATCGCCAGTATGAGACCGCCCGCAATGTCCGAACGTCGCCGCTGCATGAGCGGCTGGCCGCGTGGGGCGCCTGCTTCGGCGAGGCGGCGGGTTGGGAACGGGCCAACTGGTTCGCGCCGGCCGGCGTGACCCCGGCCTACGCATACTCCTACTGCCGGCAGAACTGGTTCGAGCATTCGGCCGCGGAGCACCGCGCCGTGCGCGAGACGGTGGGTCTGTTCGACATGACCTCATTCGGTAAATTCCGCGTCGAGGGACGCGACGCCGAGGCGGTGCTGCAACGCATCTGCGCCAACGACGTCGCGGTGACGCCCGGGCGGGTCGTCTATACGCAGTGGCTCAACGAGCGTGCCGGTATTGAGGCGGACCTGACGGTGACGCGTCTGTCGGAAACCGTCTTTCAGGTCGTCACCGCCGGGGCCACGGAGCGGCGGGATCTCGCCTGGCTCAAGCGGAACATTTCGCCCGACGCCCATGCCGTCGCGACCGACATGACCTCGGCCGAGGCGGTGCTCTGCCTCATGGGCCCGAACAGCCGCGGACTGCTCGAAGCCGCCTCGGGCGCCGACCTGTCCAATGCGGCGCATCCCTTCGGGACATCGCGCGAGATCGAAGTGGGCTACGCCCGCGTCCGCGCGGCCCGCGTCACCTATGTCGGGGAACTGGGCTGGGAGCTTTACATCCCGAGCGAATTCGCCCGCGGCGTGTTCGATGCGCTGGTGGAGGCCGGCGTGGCCTTCAAGCTGAAGCTCGCGGGCCTGCACGCCCTCGACTCCTGCCGGATCGAAAAGGCCTACCGGCATTGGGGCCATGACATCGGCGACGAGGACACGCCGTTGCAGGCGGGCCTCATGTTCGCGGTCAAGCTGGACAAGCCCGGCGGCTTCATCGGCCGCGAGGCGCTGCAGCGGCAGCGCGAGCGGGGGCCGGGGCGACGCCTCGTCCAGTTCCGGCTCGACGATCCTGAGCCCCTGCTCTACCACGACGAGCCGGTCTGGCACGGGGGTCGCCTCGTCGGCCGCACCACCTCGGGCGCTTACGGCCATCACCTCGGAGGCGCCGTCGCGCTCGGCTACGTCAGCGAGGTTGAGGCGCCGGTCGCCGAGCGGATCGCGGCCGGCGGCTTCGAGATCGAGGTCGCCGGGCGGCGCGTTCCGGCCACCGCAAGCCTCACGCCGCTCTACGATCCCAAGAATACGCGAATCCAGACCTGAACCGCCTGCAGCGAGCCACCGCCATGACCATCCACGCCAGTGCGACCACAGAGACCACCGCCGCCCGCATGAGCGCGATCGTGGCCCGGCAACCGGCCGCCCATTCGCTCGACCAGGCGCTGTACAACAGCCCCGAGGCGTTTCAGCACGACATGGAACGCATCTTCTTCCGGCACTGGATCCTGGCCGGACACGCCTCGAGCGCGCCCGAACCCGGCGATTGGTTCACGCATGAGATGGGCGAGGACAGCATCATCATCGTCCGCGGCCGGGACGCTGCGTTGCGGGCTTTCGCCAATGTCTGCCGCCACCGCGGGTCGCGGATCTGCACGGCTCCGTCGGGGCGCTCCTCGGTGCTGGTATGCCCCTACCACGCCTGGAGCTACAACCTCGACGGATCGCTTCGCGCCGCGCGTCACATGCCGCCGGATTTCGACAAGGCGCAGTTTGGGCTGAAGCCGGTTCATCTCGAGGTGCTCGAAGGTCTCGTCTTCATCTCGCTCGCCGACAAGCCGCTGTCGCTCGGCACCGCCCGCACCGCGATCTCGGGGGCCTTCGGCACCTATGGCTGGGGCAGCGCCAAGGTCGCGCATCGCGAGACCTACCGGGTCGAGGCGAACTGGAAGCTCGCCGTCGAGAACTATCTCGAATGCTACCACTGCACCCCGTCGCACCCGGAATATTCGAAGCTCCATGCCCTGGAGCAGCCGCTTGAGACAATCGAGGGCCTCAATATCGCGATGGAAGCCAGGACCCGTCAACTCAGCCTCAGCGTCCCCTCGATCGACCACCGGGTCGGTTCGGGCAGCGGCGACGCCTCCGTGTTCGTCTTCCGCTATCCGCTCTATGACGGAGTCAAGACCGGCGGCCCGGAGGGGGAACCTGTAGCGCCCCTCATGGGCGGTTTCACGGATTATGATGGCGGGGTCACCTCGGCGCATTGCGCGCCATCGAGTTTCTTCATTGCCTATCCCGACCACGGCGTGCTCTACCGCTTCATCCCGCTGACCCCTTCGACCTCTGCGATGGAGCTTGTGTGGCTGGTGCGCGGCGATGCGCGCGAGGGCGTCGACTACGATCTCGACCGGTTGACTTGGCTTTGGCGGGTCACGACCGAGGCCGACAAGCGGATCACCGAAGACAACCAGAAGGGCGTGTACTCGCGCTACTATCAACCAGGCCCCTATGCGCCGGTCGAGCCCAATGCCATCCGCTGGATCGAGTGGTATCTCGGCGAGGTCGGCTGAGGTGGTGGAGCAGACCTTCGACTTCGTCGTCGTCGGCGCGGGTTCCGCCGGCTGCGTGCTCGCCGATCGTCTGTCGGACGACGGCCGCTATACGGTCGCGGTGATCGAGGCGGGAGGAAGCGACCAGCGCTTCTACGTCCAGATGCCGCTCGGCTACGGCAAGACCTTCTATGATCGCGCGATCAACTGGAACTATTCCGCCGAGCCCGATCCTGGCCTCGATGGGCAGGCTGACTTCTGGCCGCGGGGAAAGTTGCTCGGCGGGTCGAGTTCGATCAACGCCATGGTTTGGATCAGGGGCGCGCCACGGGATTTCGATGATTGGGCGGCGGAGGGAAACTCCGGCTGGGCCTATGCCGACGTGCTTCCGTTCTTCAAGTGGCTGGAACACAATCAGGCTGGGGCTGACCCGTGGCGGGGACAAGGTGGACCCCTTCACGTGAGCGATGTGTCGGCAAGCCTGCATCCGCTCGTGCAGCGCTTCATCACCGCGGGCCGGCAGGCGGGGTTTGCGTTCAACGCCGATTTCAACGGGCAAAGCCAGGAGGGCGTCGGCGTCTACCAGATTACAACCAAGAACGGATGGCGAATGTCAGCCGCAAAGGCCTTCCTGCGGCCAGCGCTGCGGCGGTCCAATCTCAAGCTTTTTCCGCGGGCGCACGCGACCCGTGTCGTCCTGGAGGGTCGCCGCGCAACCGGCGTCGAGATCATGCGGGGCGGACGGCGCGAGACCATCCGGGCACGATGCGAAGTCATTCTTGCGGCCGGCGCGATCAACTCGCCCGTGTTGCTGCAGCTCTCCGGCATCGGCCCGGCGGAGCATCTCAGGGCGATCGGCTTGCCCGTGACGCTCGACAGCCCGGCGGTCGGACGCAACCTGCAAGATCATCTCGGCATCAACTACACCTACCGGGCGCGCGTGGCGACGCTGAACCAGGTCCTGCGGCCGTGGTGGGGTAAGCTGATCGTCGGGGGGCAGTTTCTTCTGGCCGGAAGAGGTCCCCTGGCGCTCAGCCTGAACCAGGGCGGCGGCTTCGTCCGCTCGCGGCCAGACCGGACTGAGCCGAATATCCAGCTCTACTTCCAGACGATCAGCACGATGGCAAGTCGCGCCGGGACCCGTCAGCTCCTCCGCCCCGATCCGTTCCCCGGATTCTCCATCGGCCTATCAAGCTGCCGCCCGACCACGCGAGGCTCGATCCTCGCCCGCTCGGGCAATCCCCTCGACGCGCCTTTGATCCGGCCGAACGCCTATGGGACGTCCAAGGACGTCGCCGATATGCTGGAGGGCGTGAAGTTGCTGCGGCGCCTTGCCGCGCAACCGGCCCTCGCCGACATCATTGATGCGGAACTCGCACCCGGCTCCGCTACCACGTCCGACGACGATCTTGAACGCGACTTTCGCTGCCGATCCGGCACCGTGTACCATCCGTGCGGCACCGTCCGAATGGGGCCCGAGATCGGAAGTGCTGCCGTCGACGCGCACCTCAGGGTGCATGGAATCGAGGCGCTCCGTGTGATCGATGCCTCCGTCTTCCCGCGCATCGTCTCGGGGAATACGAACGCCCCGACCATGATGGTGGCGGCCAAGGGAGCCGCTCTGGTGCTGGACGATGCGAAGGCAATATCTGTTGCGGTCAACGTGCCGCGCGGCGTCCAGTTTGTCGCCCATACTGGTGTGGAAGTCGCCCGAAAGCACGGTGACGTACTCGGATGTGGGATGATTATGAGCGGGAACCTGGTAGTTAACCGGCAATTTTAGTCGAAGACATAGAGTCCATCTTGAAGGGGTCGCCGGAAACCCACGATCTGTGCCCCTGCCGGAAACACACTCGAGGCCGGGCCCACTCGTTCCAAAGCGATCTTAAGCTTACACGAACGGCGTGAAAATATCAGGACGGCGCGGCAGGAGACGGCGAAAATAACGCCGGCCCTCGTCAGATATCGCGCTGGCGCCTTCGAAGAAACTGTCGGGCATATGGCGCGTACGCCCGGCAACCTGATCCAGCGGCACCAACTTGGGCGAGGTTCGCTGGCCATCGAATTCCAGCGCTACCGAACCGCTCCTCGAAAAAGCCGTTTCGGCAGCGAAGGCGCCGACGTCGAAAGCTTCGCGCTGATCGGTCGGATCAATGGCACCTAAAAAGCCGCGCGGTAAGTAGCCGAACGTATCGACCCGGGTCCGCACCATGGGGAAGCGCGCCTTCAGGACTCGCTGAATCTCCATGCCGAGATCCCCACTCGTCAGCTGCACATTGCCGTGGGCATCGCGCTCCGTCACGCTGCCAGCGGCCAGTGCCAAGGCTTCAACAAATGGGAGACCGTTTTCGTCCTGCACGCCTTCCGACATGGAGACGACGCATCGCCCGAGGCGATCATGAACCGCGGCGACATGGTCGAGGAACTGGGCAACGCTGAAGTGTCTCTCGGGCGCATAGATGAGATGCGGCGCATCATCCGGCCCGTTCTGCCATGCGGCAGGCGAAGCGGCCAGGAAGCCGGCATGCCGCCCCATGACGACGGCGACATAGATGCCACGGAAAGCACGAACATCGAGATCCACGCTGGCGAAGGCATTAGCTACAAAAGCGCCAGCCGAGATGAAGCCAGGCGTATGGTCACTGGCCACCAGGTCGTTGTCGATGGTCTTGGGCGCGTGCACAAAGCAGCACCCGCCGGTAGACTGGGCGCGTAAAAGATCGAGCGTACTGGCAGTGTCGTTGCCGCCGATATAGATGAAAGCGCGCGCATCCAAGGCCGCTAGCGCCGAGAAGATCGTCTCGCAGGCTTTTTCGTCGGGTTTATCGCGGGTCGAGCCGAGGGCAGCACTCGGGGTGTTACCGAGCCGGACGAGGTCATCCTCGCTCAGACTCGTCAGATCGACGACATCTTGCGCGATCAAGCCGCGCACCCCGTGCCGGGCACCGAGAACGCGCAGCCCTGGGTCGAGTCTCCGGGCGGTGCCGATCGCGCCGCACAGTGTCTGGTTGATCACGGCTGTAGGTCCGCCGCCCTGCGCGATGACGATGGACGCCATGGGGTCTCCCGGTCAGGCTTTTATGCTTCTCGCGCCCTTGTTAGCGACGCCTACGCCAGCCGACGAAAGCAAGAACATCGTGCCCGGGCAAGCGCAATTTGCGACAGCGAACTTCCGCTTTCGAGCCATCTGAGCCATTCGGGCTGGCCAGTCGTCATGACCGGAGTTGGCCGAAACCAGACTGGCTGCTCTCGGCTGGATTGAGTCAGATCCCGACCTT
>JBBPYT010000058.1:0-6930 GCA_038199665.1 Hyphomicrobiales bacterium | reverse complement strand
CGACTACAAGGGACATTGAGCATGTATCTGGATCTTTACCGCCTGCAGGGCCAAACCGCCGTGGTCACCGGGGCAGGCGGCGCGATCGGGCTCGCGACCTGCCAGGCCCTTGCGGAAGCCGGCGCCAAGGTGGTGGTGGCCGATGTTCTGGGCGACGCGGCGCGCAAGTCTCAGCAGGAGCTGAAGGGGGCGGGCTTCGACGCCGACATGGTCGAACTCGACGTGACCAAGCCCGCCGTTGTCCGCCGCGTGGCCGAAGACCTCAACCGCAAGCACGGCGCCGTGGATATCCTGGTCGCCAACGCCGGCATCGCCCGTTCGGGAACGAAGGGCGAGGAGGTCGAGGACGAGCATTGGCTCAACGTCATCGACGTCAATCTGCATGGCGTATTCTGGTGCTGCCGTGACTTCGGCAAGCATATGTTGCAACGGGGGAAAGGCACGGTGGTGACGGTCGGCTCGATGTCCGGCTTCATTGTCAACAAGCCGCAGCCGCAGTCTTATTACAATGCCTCCAAGGCGGCGGTTCACCACCTGACGAAGTCGCTCGCGGCCGAGTGGGGACAGCGTGGCGTCAGGATCAATTCGGTCGCCCCGACCTACATAGAGACACCCCTCACGACGTTCGGCGGCCAGGTCCCGGGCATGATGGACACCTGGCTCGAGATGACCCCGATGCATCGCATGGGACAGCCGCGCGAGATCGCCTCCGTGATCCTGTTCCTGGCGTCGGAAGCCTCAAGCCTGCTGACAGGTTCGGTCGTGTTGGCCGACGGCGGATATACGTGCTGGTAGGAGGAACGGGCGGCACAAGTCCGATCCTGGATCGGAGATGCTTGATCGGAGCCGCCGGCGATTGCTGCGGCGTTAAAACCGGCTTTTCGAGTTCCCGACAGGCTCGCAGCGGCTATCCTCAGTTGACGCGCCGGCCCGGCATCTCTGTGCTCGCCAAAGGCCCAAGCGCTCGGTCGTGCTTCGCCGGGCCGCAATTGTGGATGGCGACCGGCTGAACGTCATGATTTGCGGCAAAGGCAGTGCCGGTAGCGACGGTAAAGCCCAGAGTGACGGCAGCGAATATGCGGGCACGAGCGGCGACGCGGTTGCAAGTGGCGTGCATCAAAAATCCTCGATGATCAAACAGCCGCCGACCTGCTCGGATCTGAAATTCACGGTATCGCGCCTTTGATCGTGCAGGGGCGGAGCAGCAGCACGGACCTCGGGATACCACACTCGGATTGCGGCGCGAGCGGGGCGCGCTCCCTGATCCGAACCGCATGGGCGCGTTGCGCGAGGCACGCCTGAAGTGAGCCGGCGAACAACGACAGCCGACCAGCCGCTGGTCTTCCCGCAATAGGCTGCAAGCGGCTCAGTAATGCCTGCCCCGCAGTTCGCCTTGCCGAGCTGGGCGCGCAACGGGGGGTGGGGCCCAGATGGGGTCCAACGGGCAGAACAATGGGAGGCTGGGCCCGGGCAATGGCGACGCCTGACGACGCGTCGGCCATAGCCCAGGTGCGAACTGGCATTGAGGAACTCCGGGCAGCCCGCCTGCACATGCGAATCCCCTATTTCCTGGCCTTACTCGCGGACGCGCATCGGCGGGCTGGGGACGAAGCAGGTGCACTCGCCGCCGTGGAGGAGGCCTTCGCCCATGTGTCGGTCACCGGGGAGCGCAGGTGGGAACCTGAGCTTCATCGCCTTCGCGGAGAAATGCCGCTGTTGGCGGTGGTGCATCAGACTCCGAACCGCCGCTCCCGTTGCTGGAAGGCGCGGACGGCGCGCAAGAAGTCGATCCGGCGGAAGGCGGGCCAGTTGACGTCCGAGAAGTAGAATTCACTGTGGACGCTCTGCCAGAGCAGGAACCCTGACATTCGGACTTCACCGCTCGTGCGGATGATGAGGTCGGGGTCCGGCATGCCCGCCGTGTACAGATGCTCGGCGACGGCTTCCGGCGTCAGAAGCTCGATCGCCTGGGACAATGTCGCGCCGTGGGTCGCCATGCCGGTCAGAGCGGCGCGGACCGCGTCGATGATCTCCTCCCGCCCGCCATAGCCGACGGCTATGTTGAGCTCCATGGCATCGTAGGCGCAGGTCGCGTGCTCGGCGGCCCTGATCGCCGCGAGCGTCGGTTCGGGAACGAGAGCGAGATCGCCGATGGCCCGGACCCGCACACGGCGGCGGTGGATCTGCGGATCGTGGGCGAGAGCCGACATCTTCGCACCGATCGCGGCGAAAATGCCTGAGACCTCCTCGGGCGCTCGCTGCAGGTTGTCGGGCGAGAACACCCAGAGCGTGACCGCCAGGATCTTGAGCTCCGCGCACCAGTCGAGCACTTCATCGAGCTTGCTGGCCCCGAGCTCGTAAATCGCCCGCGGGTCGCAAAGGCCCAGAGCGCGTCCGTGCCGGCGATTGCCGTCCAGGATGATCCCGACGTGGCGCGGCATCCGGCGCTGCGTTACTTGCCGAAGGAGCCACTGCTCGTAGAGATAGTAGAGGGCGCGACGCAAGGTCATTTGGAGATTGGCCGACACCGCCCGAGGAGCGTATTCGGCTCGAACATAGAGAACCGGCAGCTTTCGGCCAAGTTGCGCCGAACCAACCGAGCGCCTTCCGTTGCTTCGGGAGTCAATTCAAATTCAGGCATGCCAAGTTTCAGTCCCTCGAGGGCGGGAATGACCTCAGGGGCAGCCCTGACAAGGTGGGTAGACCACCCGAGCGAACGTTTGCGGTCGGCAAGATCGGGAATGCACGGAGGGAAGCGGAATCCGAGCAGATTCAGCAAGGCAAAGATTTTATCCGAGACGTCGCCGTCGTCTGCGCGGTGCACGCGGCCGGGGGGCGGCATGCGGGGCGGCGGAAGGCCAGTGCGTGCCCGGGCTGCCGGTTTCGGGGCTCGGTGCCGACACGCCCGACTCAACTGCAGTCGCTCCCGCCTCGGTGCCTCCGGCGCGGTGTGCATGGAAGACAACCGCGTTCTCCTGCCGCCGGAACCTGCCGCTCGTCGTATCATCGCCCGGCTGATCGCATTTTGACTCCGCGCAGTCGGGTTCCCGACGGCGCTGGACGCCCGCCCGGCTTCCCGCTAGGAACCCGGTGTCGGAAAGCGGTGACGCGGTTCCGGGTGGAAAACATCGCGATCCGTCTCGCCAAGGTTGGGTATGAGTCCATCGATCACCGTCTCCGCCCATGATGCTTCGCGGCCTCCGGCCGAACCGCATCGGCACTTCAAACGGGAGTTGACCGCCAGGCCAAGATGGCTTTCCGAACCCGCTTGAGTGGCGGCCTGAGACGGCCGGCCACCGTCGCTGTCCCGGCCATCGGGGTGGATTTGGCAGCGTTCCAGATCCTGCTGCTGTTGCATGTAGGCCTGGGTGAGGCGCAGCTGGCAAGCTTTGCGGTCGCGACGGTATTCGCCTTCTTCGCGGACGCCGGGTCGAGGCTGAACCGGGACGGGATCGCCGAGTCGCCGCGGTATGCCCCCCTCAGGTTCATCTTTGTGGCGCTGGCCGCGGCGATGTTTCGCGGAGGCGTGGTAGCGCTGGCCCGCGACATGGTCGGGATCGCCCCGCAGCTCGCTATCGTGCCCGGCATCGCGGCCAGCACCGCGATCACCTTTTTCGGCAATAGGTGGGTTGCATTTCGCACGAAATCCGCGGATGCGACGCGTGCGGCGTGCTGGCGCGACGCCAGCGCCGGCGTCTGCCTGTTCACGTTCGGATTGAAGCTGGTCTACATCGGGCAAACGGCACTGTTGCCGGAGGAGGCCTACTATTGGAACTATGCGCAGCATCCTGCGCTGGGCTATCTCGATCATCCGCCAATGGTGGCTTGGCTGATCACTGGCGGCACCGTCCTGTTCGGCAACAACGAGTTCGGGGTCCGGTTCTTCGCCCCGTTTCTCGGGTTAGTCACCGCCGGATTTGGATTTGCGCTGGCGCGCAACCTGTTCGGCAGACGGGCGGCCTTCGTAACGGTGCTGCTCATCGCCGTCCTTCCGTATTTTTTCGGCATCAGCTTCTTTATGATCCCAGATACGCCGTTGGTTGCAGCCTGGGCGGCTGCCCTCTATTTTTTCGAGCGGTCGATGCTCGGCGAGAGGCACGCGGCGTGGTGGGGTGTCGGCACCAGCATCGGGCTCGGTATGTTGTCGAAGTACTCGATCGTGCTGCTCGGCCCCGCGGCGATGCTCTTCGCCGCAATCGATCCGGACGCACGGCGCTGGTTCCGGCGGCCTGGGCCCTACTTCGCCATGGCGCTCGCTGCGATGCTGTTTGCTCCGGTTGTTTTCTGGGGCGCTCAGCACCAGTGGGCTTCGTTCGTCTTCCAGGGGCCGCGCCGCCTCGCGTCGAAGGCGCATTTCGGCCTGCCGGCGCTTTTCGGCGAGGTGATCGCGCTGCTGGCGCCGACCGGCGCGCTCGCCGCCGTTCTGGCCCTGATTCAGCGCCCGGCCGGCAACCAAGCGGACGTCCGCCGGAAGCGGTTCGTGACGATCCTGACATTGGTCCCGTTCGGGGTCTTTTTTGTCTTCAGCTTCACTCACACTCCGGCGCTCGATTGGACCGGCCCCGCTTGGCTTGCGGTGCTGCCGGCAGTCGCCGTCGACATCGTTGAAGGCGGCAGGGGAGCGCGGGACCGGTTGAACATCGTGCTCATGCCATGGGTCTCGCGCGCCTGGCCGGCGACAGTCGCCGGGCTCCTCGTGCTTTACGCTGCCGTGCTGTACTACCTGGTTCTTGGATTGCCGGGCATACCGGGCCCGAACACGCTCCAGGTGCCGATGGGATGGCCCGATTTCGGCCGGCAGGTCGCCGGCATCGGTGACGCGATCGCACGCGATACCGGCAAGCGACCGATTTTCGTCGGCCTGGATCACTACAATCTGGCGAGCGAAACTGCCTTCTATGCGCGCGGCCCCGATGGCGCTCCTCCCGATGTCGACTCGGCGGGGCTGTTTGTTGGCGGCGGCGGCCTCATGTACGAATTCTGGAACAAACCGTCCGACCGGCAGGGAGAGACCCTCGTGCTGCTTTCCTATCGGGCCTCCAACTTCGAGCTACCGCTGATCGCCGCCCAATGCGGGTCGCTCAGTCCGCTTGAGGAACATAAGGTAGTGCATCGCGGCCGGAACGCCGGTGTTTACTTCCTTCGGATCTGCCGGGGATATCGGGCGTCACCGTTCTAGTGTACTGAGCATCAGGCGCGAAGGTGCGGTGTCGATCATGGTTTCGGACGACTGTACTCGATATTCGTCGCTCTTGGACAAGGGCCGGTTTCGGCCGAGCCGGCGATCGAGCGCTCGACGATCCAGGTCGGCCCGGCGAGATTGAATGCTCGCTGCCCTCCTGCCTTTCGGCACCGCTATGTGCATAAAACCCCAAGACGGACGCGCGACAAGCGTCCGCGCCGCATCTGTCGGTGTCATATATCTCGCACATGCCTGCCTGCCTCAACGAGAATAGAAAATGGGTCGACAAACTCTTATGCGTCCGATTCAGCACGGAACACTGGCTCGGAACGAGTCTCTGACGGCCGAACTCGCCATCGTCATCCCGACGTTCAACGAGCGCGAAAATATCCACATCCTTCTGGAGAAGCTCGAAGCAGCCCTACGCGGGCTGCGATGGGAAGCCATCTTCGTGGACGATGACTCGACCGACGGAACCGTGGCGGAGCTCGAAGAAGCCTGCCGAGAGAATCCGCGCCTGCGCTGTATCCGCCGCCTCGGCCGGCGCGGCCTTTCCTCGGCCGTGGTGGAAGGCATCCAGAGCACCTTTGCTCCTTACGTCGCCGTCATGGACGCCGACCTTCAGCACGACGAGAGGCTGCTCGCCCCCATGCTGGAGGTGCTGCGCAGGGACGAGGCTGACTTGGTGGTTGGGTCGCGCTATTCCGAAGAGGGCGGCTTCGGCGAGTGGGACCGTCAGCGACAGAGCATCAGCCGGTTCGCAACTCGCATATCGCGCATCATCCTCAAGGACCGCATGCTCAGTGATCCTCTGAGCGGCTTCTTCATGGTCAAGCAAGAGGCGTTCAACTCTGCGGTGCGTGACCTCTCGCTGCAGGGGTATAAGATCCTGCTCGACTTTGTTGCCTCGTCATCCGCTGCCCTCCGGATCCGTGAGCTGCCCTATCAGTTTGGCACCCGCATGCACGGTGAAAGCAAGCTCGATACGCTTGCGGTGGTCGACTATTTGCTGCTGCTCATCGACAAGCTGGTGGGACGCTGGATTCCTCCCCGCTTCATCCTCTTTGTGGCCGTCGGCCTCAGCGGGACGGGGCTGCACATGATCGTTCTTGCCGAGGCGTTTCACTTAAATGTCTCGTTTATCGTCGCGCAGACGCTGGCCGTCCTGACGGCCATCACGGGCAATTTCTTTCTCAATAACTGGCTCACATATTTCGACAGGCGCATACGCGGGTTATTCCCGATGCTCTTCGGCTTGCTGACATTCTATGCCGTATGTTTGGTAGGTGCCGTTGCGAACGTCGGCATCGCGAGCTTCATTTTCTGGCAGAACTATTCCTGGTGGTTGTCCGGCCTGTGCGGCATCCTTGTCGGAGCGGTGTGGAATTATGCGGCCTCGTCGGTCATTACCTGGCGGAAATAATGTTCGGGCGAAAGTAAAACCAAGGACGCCAGGTCCGAACATGGATGGCTTCGATGAGCGTGAGGTCGACCAGGCGTCGCCTGGCGGCTGTGGAGGAGCAACTCGGATAAGCCGCTCACTTTTTCATTGCGGAACTCACGGCTGGAACGAAGCGCGGCGAGCAGCCTGCCACGCAGGCGATTGATGCTGACGCACACGCGCGATCGATGCCGTGCGTCTCCCGGTTGATTGAATCCGACTGGAAAGCGAAGTGCTCCCTCGGCGTCCTGAGGTCGAGGATGGTGAAAGCAGCGCGAACATCAGCCCACGGATTTTCCGCGCCTTG
>JBBPYT010000057.1:0-12090 GCA_038199665.1 Hyphomicrobiales bacterium | reverse complement strand
GATGGCGCCGAACACGCAAAGGAAAGCGATGCCGATCAGGCGCAAGCGGAAGCCACTTTTGTCAAGGCGGGTGCGCACGACGTTCAGCAGGAAGCGCTTGAGCCGGTCCAAACGGCCCAACGCGGGATCGGGCGCCGAGAAGGAGGTTCCGTCCATCCGCGTCACCTCGTCGAGGAAGGCGTGGCCGCGCTGCCGGCGGCATGTCGATCTGCCGGGGTAGCGGTCGGTTCTCCCAGGCCGAGTGCTTCGAGCTTGCGTCCGATCGCATCGGTTTTCGGCGGGGGAAGCGGGAGACTGCCGGCATCGACGATCTGGTCCAGCGACATTCGACGGAGACCCAGGTTGTGTTCGGCCAGAACCTGCAGCCGCTCAGGTCGGGTCAGAATTGCCCATTCGGCGCGAAGCCGTTCGATGCCGTCCTGCTCGGTTTCGATCTGGTGCCGCACTTTGAGGATCTGTTCGGCGAACAAAATGGTCTCGTATTTCACCGTATAAGCATACACCGCCGAGCCGATGAGAACCGCTACGGCGAAAAGGTTGAGAAGCCGCCACATGGGTTCAGCGCCCCTTCCTGGTCGGAAGTTCGAACAGACGTTTCAAGGCAGGCTCGGGGCCACGGGCGGCAGCTGCGGTGCGGGTGCCGACGCGAAGCTTGGCCGATCGGGCGCGCGGGTTTCTCATGACCTCGTCGGGGCCGGGGACGAACGGCTGCCTGCCTTCGATCGTGAACGTCGGAGGGGCGGCTTCAGCCACGTTCGGCAGATGGCGTGACTTCGCCTCGCCGCGGCCCGAACGGGCGTAGAGGAATCGCTTGACGATGCGGTCCTCCAGCGAGTGGAACGTGACCACGGCGAGGCGCCCGCCGGGTACCAGCTTGCGTTCCCCTGCAGCCAGGGCTGTCGCGAGTTCCCCGAGTTCGTTGTTGACGGCGATGCGCAATGCCTGGAAGGAGCGGGTGGCGGGATGAATGTCGCCCGGCGAAGCCGGCACGACCCTGGCGATCATCTCGGCAAGTTGCCTGGTGCCGCTGAAGGGCTTTTCCCGCCGGTCGTGAACGATGGCGCGAGCGATCCGTCGCGAAGCACGCTCCTCGCCGAAAAAGTAAAGGATGTTCGCGAGGTCTTCCTCGTGGGCCGTATTGACGATGTCCGCCGCACTCGGGCCCTCGGCACTCATGCGCATGTCCAGCGGCCCGTCCTGCCGGAACGAGAAGCCTCGGCTCGCCCGATCGACCTGCATGGAGGAGACGCCGATGTCGAGCACGATCCCGTCGAAGGCCGCGACGCCCGAGGCCTCCGCGAGCTCCTCGAGCATGCCGAAACGGGCGTGGTGCAGAGAGAAGCGCTCGTTGTCGGCTGCCAATCCGGCGCCGGCCTCGACGGCCTCGGGATCGCGGTCCAAGGCGATGACCCGCGTTCCGGGAATCGCAAGGATTGCCCGGCTATAGCCGCCGGCGCCGAACGTCCCGTCGAGGTAAACGCCGCCAGCGCGCGGCGACAAAGCCGCAATGGCCTCCTCGCGGAGCACGGGAACGTGCCGGGCCGGTCCGCCGGCGGCGAGGAAAGCTCCGTCGCCGCGGTCCGACATCAGTCCCGTGCTCCAGGGGGTTGCGGCGATAACGCCCCGGTCGCCGCGTGTCCGGAACTGAGCTGCTTTCGGAGGTCGCGCACCCGGTTTCTGGCCTCTTCCAAATGCGCGCGAAAACGGCCCGGCTCCCAGATCTGAAACTTGTGACCCTGGCCGACGAAGGTGACCTCGTTCGCTATCGAAACGCGGGTCTTCATTCCGTCGGTCAGGATAACTCGTCCTTCCCCGTCGATCTTCAGCACTTCGCTTTCGCCGTAGAGGGTCGCCGCATAGGCATCCCGCTCTTCCGAATATGGCGACAGCGGCGCCAGGAGGGCATCGATCTCGCTCAACAGGGCGTGGCCGCCGCAGTCGAGCGCTTCCGAATAGAGAGACGGATACACATACAAACCTTCGAAGCCGTCCCGCGCCAAGACCGCCCGAAAGGATGCCGGTATCGATACGCGACCCTTGCTGTCCAGCCGGTTGGTGTAGTGCGAGACAAAGCGGTCCAAGTTCCTCTCTGCTCCCAGCACGCCCTCCCAGCCCGTGTTCGCCGGACAGCAACCCACGCCCTTGCGAGCCTTGGGATGACGCGACCGAACCTCGAAGACATAGGCTGGACGGGAGTATTTGGGATAGCATGGGACCTTATGGGCGTCAATGACAAGCTCGGCCGCGCGCATGGGAGCCGATACGGCACTAAGCCTCCCTTAAGGTTAAGAGTTCGTGTCTCGCCGGCGACACGCCGCAGCTGCCAGGGACAGTCAGACACTCCGACAAAACTATGATGCCGAGAGCGAGTAGATTATTGCATTGCGCTGATAACAAACAATATGTTCGGAAAAAACAACCGGACTGCAGGGGCGCTTGAGGCGCGATTGGCCGGAGCCAACCGCCCGGGCAGGCAGGTCATAGCTCAACCGCCCCAGATCCGAACTTGTCCACAAGCAGCGATTAGGCCAATCCCAGGAAGTCACATGGCGTCCGGGGCTGGAGCCGGGCTTGCCGGAGCCGAAGTGGGGCATAATCCCATGCCTGCACGGGTCCGGCCGTCGCCGCCTGAACGAGTCGGAAGGGGAAGGTCGGACTATCCCCCGAGACGCGTTGGGGGACTGCCAGCCGGCCTGTAAGCCGGGTTCTGTATGGCGCGAAGGGTAGCCTTCGCGCGTGACGGCCATTCCTCTAGAGCGCCGGTTACCGGGCGCCTCGAGCAATCAACCCGGGCGACAGCCCGGAAACGGGTTGAGCCATCTCTGGCCCGGTCGCCCCTATTCGATTTTGCTCCCGGTGGGGCTTGCCATGCCGCCGACGTTACCGCCAGCGCGGTGCGCTCTTACCGCACCCTTTCACCCTTACCCGGCGTCGGTGACCCGGGCCGGGCGGTCTGCTCTCTGTGGCGCTTTCCCTGGGGTTGCCCCCGCCGGACGTTATCCGGCACCGTGTTTCCGTGGAGCCCGGACTTTCCTCCGCTCGCGCGGCGGCCGTCCGGCCGGCTGGCGTCCCCGCCATACCGCACTATCGCCGCGAATGGAATCGCCAAGCTTATATAATTGCTCGGCATCGCAGTATCTGGGCTCGATCTGCCATCATGCGCAACGCTTCCGGGTCCGGCATCCGGACCGCCGCGTGCGGCCGGTGGAGCCGTACGGGTCAGGCGCGAGGGCGATCACACCAGAACCGGCTGGGCCACCCGACCTTGTGAGCCGAACAGGCGGAGGTAGCGCGCCACCTCCTTGGGATCGCCGATAGCCTTCATCGGGTTGTCGGAAAGCTTCACGGCGGGACGGCCTTCGGCTTCCGTGACCTTGCACACCAAGGATATCGCTTTCAGGGCGCCGTTCGGGGTCGGTGCGCAGCCGTCGAAATCGTTGGTCAGGTTCGTGCCCCAACCAAAACTCATCCGCACCCGGCCGTGGAAGTGCCGATAGGCTTCCTCGATCGTATCCACATCGAGCGCGTCAGAGAACACCAACAGCTTCTCGTGGGTGTCGCGCCCCTTCGACCGCCACCAGGCCAGGATGGCCTCGCCGCCTTCGATAGGCGGCGCGGAATCGGGCCGGACGCCGGTCCAGTCGGCGACCCAGTCGGGTGCGTGCTCGAGGAACGGCGCCGTGCCGAAGGTGTCCGGGAGAACGATGAGGAGATTGCCGCCATAATAGCGCTCCCAGTCTTCGAGCACGCGATAAGGCGCCTGCCGGAGTGCCGCGTCGGTCTTTGCCAAGGCAGCGAGCACCATCGGCAATTCGTGCGCGTTGGTGCCCAGGGCCTCAAGATCGTTATCCATGGCCAGAAGGACATTGCTGGTTCCTGTGAAGGACTGTCCCAAGCCTTCCTTCAGAGCCTCCACGCACCAGCGCTGCCACAGGAAGCTGTGGCGACGCCGCGTGCCGAAATCCGAGATGCGCAGATCGGGAAGGGCGCGCAGCCGCTCGACCTTGCTCCACAGCTTGGCTTTGGCTCGCGCATAAACGACGTCGAGCGCGAACCGACCGAATCCTTTCAGGGCCGTGCGAGATCGCAGCTCGTTGATGATGGCGAGCGCCGGAATTTCCCACATCGTCACATCCACCCAGGAACCAGCGAATTGCAGGTGATATTGCCCCTTGTGCCTGCGCAGTTCGTAGGGCGGCAGTTGATAATCCGCGAGCCAGGCCAGAAAAGCCGGCTCGAAAATGTGGTTCCGGCCGTAGAAACTATTGCCGGCGAGCCAGATGAGCTCCTTCTTGCTCAATCGTATGCTGCGGGCGTGATCGAGCTGGTCGCGCAGTTCGCCTTCGTCGATCTCTTCCGCGAGGTGAACTCTGGCGGACCGGTTCACCAGCGAGAACTTGACCTGCACGTCCGGGTAAAGCCCCCAGATCATCTGCAACATCAGAAGCTTGTAGAAATCCGTATCCAGCAGGCTACGGACGATCGGGTCGAGCTTCCACGTGTGGTCGTAGACGCGTTTGGCGAGATCTATCGTGGTCATCGAGCCAGTCTCGGCGGCGAATGGGAGGACCCGCATCCCAAACGGCTTTTAGCACGACGATAGCGGCGGGGTACCGGGGTTGAAGCGGCTCACGATTCGGTCCTGGCCGCTGCGTCGCTAAAATCGCCGGCGGGATTGCGCTTCCTTTTAAGAACCAAGACCCGCCACCGCGCCGACAAAAAAGTCGGTGATGCCTTTATGGCACACCGACCACCTTAATAACACCTTCACCAGCTTATTGGATCAATTAAGCCCCAAGGGACTTGCGTTCGACACGGTGGGCCATAGAATCCTAAGGGTGACGCTCCGGTGTCACATGCCCTCCTTGGGCGTTTCCTCCCTAGACTTGGGCCGCTCTTTGGAGCGGTCCCTTTTTTTGCCGAACGACTTCAGCTGAGCCGACACTCAGCTTTGTCGCGGAACCGTCTTAAATCGCAACCCCCGCGGAAAATCAAGGCAGCTATGTCGAAAATGTAGCCCCGCCGCACATTAATTGGCGTCACCTGAGATCGACTAGTGGCGCATCCGGGGCGCCCTGTGATCCCATCAACCGGATGAAAGCCGTGACGGTTATCACTTATCTGGCAACGGTTCGTTTCGAACAGGGGGCGATCCGGCAGGCACCGGAAGCTCTGGCGGCCGCAAACATCCGATGGCCGCTCGTCGTGACGGACCCGGGCATCGTTCGCAGTGGATTGCTGGAACGCTTGTTCGACGCGCTCAGACCGTTGCAACCGCCCGTGTTCGCTCGAACCCCTGCCAACCCGACGGAAGATGCCGTCGACGATGCGGCTGAACTGTTCCGCAGGTCCGGCTGCGATGGATTCGTGGCGATCGGTGGAGGTTCCAGCCTGGACTTGGCGAAGGGTGTTGCGCTAGCGGCGACGCATCCCGGGCCGCTCGCCCAATATGCCGCCATTTCGGGGGGAATTGGGCGCATCACGCCCCAAACAGCGCCTGTCGTGGCCATCCCGACCACTGCCGGTACGGGCAGCGAAGTGGGCCGGGCCGCATTGCTGACGCTCCGGGATGGAAGGAAGCTCGGCTTCATCAGCCCGCATCTCATTCCCAAACAGGCGATCTGCGATCCCCAATTGACTTTCGGCCTGCCGTCTCAGCTGACGGCGGCGACCGGCATGGACGCCCTCACCCATTGTATCGAGACCTATCTGTCGCCGCGAATCAATCCGCCCGCGGATGCCATCGCGCTCGACGGCGCGGCGCGGGCCTGGACTTGGCTGCCCCGCGCCGTTGCCGATGGGGCCGACCCGCAAGCGCGTTGGGAAATGATGATGGCGGCGCTCGAGGGTGGCCTGACGTTCCAGAAGGGACTGGGCGCCGTGCACGGTATGTCACATGCGCTGGGCGGCTCGCAGGACCCGGTGCTGCACCACGGCACGCTCAACGCGGTGTTGTTGCCGGCGGTTCTGCGCTTCAATGCCGGCCTCGTGGTCGACAAATACGAGCGGTTGCGCAACGTGCTGGGGCTGCCGGCGGGCTCCGATTTGGCCGAAGAGGTGACGCTCCTGACACGGAACATCGGGTTGCCGCGTGGATTGCGGGACATGGGCGTCAGGGACGACATGCTGCCCGAGGCCGCGGAGTGGGCGATTCTGGATCATTCGACCGCGACCAATCCCCGGTCCGTCGATCGCCACCAATATCGAGAGTTGCTCCGCCAAGCCATGGGCTGACGGTGGTTCGACCCGCGTGAACGCGGCTCCCTGCCCAAGCGGCACCGCCACGCACAAGGGCCCGCCGTGCGGGTGGGCCTCGAGTCTATTGGACCAGTTGAGGTCCCTGAGGCCGATTGGCCTCGTTGTCCTGCATGATACCCAGTCGCCGAGCCACTTCGGTATAAGCCTCGACCAGGCCACCGAGATCCCGGCGGAATCGATCCTTGTCGAGTTTGTCGTTGGACCTCATATCCCACAGCCGGCAGGAATCGGGCGAAATCTCGTCGGCGACGACGATGCGCATGAGATCGCCTTCCCACAACCGGCCCGCTTCCATCTTGAAGTCGACCAGCCGGATGCCGACGCCGAGGAACAGGCCCGACAAGAAATCATTGACGCGGATCGCCAGCGCCATGATGTCGTCGATCTCCTGGGGCGACGCCCAACCGAAGGCGGTGATGTGCTCTTCCGAAACCATGGGATCGTTGAGTGCGTCGTTCTTGTAATAGAACTCGATGATGGACCGCGGCAGCTGCGTGCCTTCCTCGATTCCGAGGCGGGTCGACAGGGAGCCCGCCGCCACGTTGCGGACGACGACTTCCAAGGGAACGATCTCGACCTCCTTGATCAACTGTTCGCGCATGTTGAGGCGGCGGATGAAGTGGGTCGGCACTCCGATATCGTTGAGGTGCTGGAAGATGAACTCCGAAATGCGGTTGTTCAGAACTCCCTTGCCGTCGATGATCTGGTGCTTTTTGGCATTGAAGGCGGTTGCATCATCCTTGAAGTGCTGGATCAGGGTTCCGGGCTCAGGTCCTTCGTAAAGCACCTTTGCCTTGCCCTCGTAGATGCGACGGCGGCGGTTCATTGGGATCAACCGTGGCTTGAGGAAATCCATGTGTCGGCCGGTGCTCCTATGAGTTCCTCGGAGCCGCCGAGCCAGCGCGACCGAGATAGGTGACATGTGGAATGGCCGCTGAACGGTGGCCCGCGAAAGACTGCTCCCGCGCACCGATCATCCAGCAACCTAACGGATTGCCTGCCTCAGCACAATGTCGCGGCCATAAGGTCCACCCAAGCCCGACCTGCCCGCCACGTCGAAGGGTCGCGCCAAGGCGAGCCGATCCGCACGCTCTCTGGTTCAACGGCCTCGTCCCGCTCGAACCAGATTTTCGATGCATTGCATCGACAAAGGTTGAGCCCCATGCATAACGCTCCTATTTGGGATCGGGGTGCGGGCCGCGCAAGCACCAGCCCGTGCTTTATGCGAGGTTTATGGCCGCTTTGCGAAGCGAGACAAGGTGAAGATCAGCATGACGACCTTCGACGATCGGGAGAAGGCTTTCGAAAACCGCTTTGCTCATGATCAGGAACTCGCATTCAGGGCCGAGGCGAGGCGCAACCGCAAGGTCGGCCTTTGGGCCGCGGGACTTCTCGGCCGGACCGGAGCCGAGGCTGAGACCTATGCGGCATCGGTCCTGGCGGTAGCCACGGAGGGTGGGGGAAGCGAAGCCGTCGTGCAAAAACTCCTCCACGATCTGCAGGCTGCCGATGTGCACGTATCCGAACACCAGATCCGAAGAGAGATGGAGAGCGTGCTCGCTCAGGTGATCGAACGCCTGAAAGTGGAATAGCCGGGTTTGGCTGGGCCGAGGATGGCATGCCGCGGTGGCGTTGCCGACCTGATCGAACGTCGGGGTCGCCGCATGTCCTTCACGGCTGAAGAGCTTCTGGCGATCCTCGATCTCGAACGCATCGAGCAAAACATCTTTCGGGGGCGCAGCCCGCAGGTTGGATGGCAGCGCATCTTCGGCGGGCTGGTGATCGCTCAGGCGCTGGTCGCCGCATCCCGAACGGTCCGGGGTCGAGTGCCCCACTCGCTGCACGGCTACTTCATGCTCCCGGGCGACCCCGCTGTCCCGATCGTCTATGAGGTCGACAGGCTGCGCGACGGGGGAAGCTTCACGACGCGCGGGTGCGTCGCGGTCCAACACGGTCGACCCATCTTCTCGCTGTCGGCGTCGTTCCACGCGCCCGAAGAGGGGTTCGATCATGCCGCGCCCATGCCGGACGTGCCACCGCCCGAAGCCTTGCCGACCGAATTGGAAATCAAGGAGCGCTACGGGCAGCAGATGCCCGAGCCGGTGAGGCTTTACTTCGAACGGGAGCGTCCGATCGAACTCCGGCCCGTCGATCTCCAGCGCTTTTCGGGGACGCCTGCCTCCGGCCCTCTTCCCCAAGCACAGAGCCTGTGGATGCGGACGACCGGTCCGCTGCCCGACGACCCCGCCGTGCATGCGGCCGTTCTCGCCTATCTGTCCGACATGACCCTTCTCGACACCGCGCTGATCGCCCACGGCCGCTCGGTCTTCGATCCTGACCTCCAGGTCGCGAGCCTCGACCACGCGCTCTGGTTCCATCGGCCGTGCCGCGCCGATGAATGGCTGCTCTTTGCCGAGGACAGCCCGAGCGCATCGGGCGCCCGCGGCTTCACGCGCGCGCAGATCTTTTTGCGCGACGGCGGGCTCGCCGCTTCCGTGGCTCAGGAAGGGCTAATTCGGCCGCGCCGACCCCGCGCTTGATCCGGCGCCAGCCGCGTCTCCAGGCTGAGGGCCACGCCGTTCGGCACTACCTCGCACCCCGGTCTCGCGCCCCGGTCTCGCGCCTCCATGCGTCGGCAACCGCGGCCTTGCGGTCGAGCCGCGATAGGGGCGTCCGCCGGAGGGTGCTCATTTTTTGAGCAGAACTGACGCCTTTTTCCGCGACCAGCCGGACTTGGCCGAGCGCCACGCCTGGCCGGTCAAGGCGTTCAACGGCAACTGCGAACTGGCACGTCCCTTGATAGGGCACGGGCGACGCCCCTTGGCCAGCCTGCAGCCGGCCATTGCGGCCCACCCACGAGACCGTCGAGCGAGGCGGTCGCGCGGCAGAACCGGGACTTGCTGTGATGAAGATAGTTATGGCGATCATCAAACCCTTCAAGCTCGAGGAGGTTCGCGACGCGCTGACCGCGGTCGGCGTGCACGGCCTCACCGTGACGGAAGTCAAGGGTTACGGCCGACAGAAGGGTCACACGGAGATCTACCGAGGTGCCGAATATGCGGTGAGCTTTCTGCCGAAGCTCAAGATTGAAGTCGCTGTCCCGACCGAGCTTCTGGAGGCGGTGGTCGACGCCATCACGGCCACCGCGCGCACCGGGCAGATCGGTGACGGCAAGATCTTCGTCACCTCGCTCGAACGGGCGGTGCGCATCCGCACCGGCGAAACCGACGTCGACGCCCTCTAATCCTCCCCGCGACTACGCTGACCGGAGTCATTCGATGAATTTGTCACCCTTGTTGCCTGCCGCAGGGCTGCGTCTCGCGCGACCGTTCCGAACCAGATCGGCGATCGGCCTCTCCGCCTTCTCGCTGCTGGTTATGGCCGGCAATGCCATGGCCCAAACCCCCGCGGCCGAAGCCGCGCCCCTCCCGAATAAAGGCGACACGGCGTGGATGCTGGTCTCCTCGGCGCTTGTCCTCATGATGTCGATTCCGGGCCTGGCGCTCTTCTACGGCGGTCTCGTCCGCACCAAGAACATGCTTTCGGTGCTCACCCAGGTTTTCATGATCGTGTCGCTGGTGGGCGTCGTGTGGGTCGTTTACGGGTACTCGCTGGCCTTCGGAGACGGCGGCGGCTGGATGCCCTACATCGGCGGTTTCGGCAAAGCCTTCCTGGCCGGCGTCGGGCCGAATTCGAACGTGCCGACCTTCTCGAACGGCGTTGTCATCCCGGAATACGCCTACATGGTGTTCCAGATGACCTTCGCGATGATCACTCCGGCGCTCGTCGTCGGCGCCTTTGCGGAGCGCATGAAATTCTCCGCCGTCGTGCTGTTCATGCTTCTCTGGGTGACCTTCATCTATTTCCCGATCGCCCATTGGGTATGGGCGAGCGCCGCTCCGGATGACATCGCCGCTGCGGCCAAGGCCTTGGCGGCCGCGACGGACGATGCTGCCAAGAAGGTCGCTCAGGGCAAGCTCGATCAGGTCACGGCGGGCGCCGGCTGGCTGTCGCAGGCGGGCGCGCTCGATTTTGCGGGTGGCACCGTGGTGCATATCGATGCCGGTATCGCGGGCCTCGTCGGCGCCCTGCTGGTCGGCAAGCGCATCGGCTACCCGCGCGAGCCCATGCCACCGCATTCGCTGACCATGACCATGATCGGCGCGTCCCTCCTTTGGGTGGGCTGGTTCGGCTTCAATGCCGGGTCGAATCTCGAGGCCAACGGCACCACCGCCCTGGCTTTCGTGAACACCATGGTCGCGACTGCGGCGGCGGCCTTGTCCTGGCTCTTCGTCGAATGGGCCATCAAGGGCAAGCCGTCGCTGCTCGGCATGGCGTCGGGGGCCGTCGCGGGGCTGGTCGCCGTGACGCCGGCCTCCGGCTTCGCGGGACCGATGGGGTCCGTCGTGCTGGGGCTTGTGGTGAGCCCGGCATGTTGGTTCTTCGTTTCGGTGATCAAGAACAGGTTCGGCTACGACGATGCGCTCGATGTCTTCGGCGTCCACTGCATCGGCGGCATCATCGGCGCGATCGGCACCGGCATTCTGGTGGCCCCGGCCCTCGGCGGTGTCGGCATCACCGACTACACCAACTTCGCCCATAACAACGAGGGCACCTACGACATGGCGGCCCAGGTGCTGACCCAGGGCAAGGCGGTCCTCGCGACGCTGCTGTATTCCGGAATCGGATCGGCCATCCTGTACAAGATCGTCGACCTGATCATCGGGCTGCGCGTGGCGCCGGAGAAGGAGCGCGAGGGTCTGGACATCGCCGAACACAGCGAGCGCGCCTACAATTATTGATCGGACTTGCGGCCCGAAACTTTCGGACCGCGATTCGGACCGGGCAGGGCGGTGCCGCAAGGCGCCGCCCTTTGTCGCTTGGTTCCGGGCCTTCCGGGCTTGCCTTCTGGAAGGTCGCCGATGATGGCGCCCGGCTCGAAGCGGATGCGACGGATGCTGGACCTGTGGGTCGGTTTTTGACGGTTTTCTGAAAAACCCAGTTGACGCGGGTAGGGGGCATCGCTAGATACGGTTGATCGACGGCGGCGCTGCGGGTGAGCGGCGGGTGCTGTGATCGACTATTTTTCAAGTTTCAGGCTTGATATGTGGGCTGGCTGAGTCGCCGGTTCGCGGTCGTTTAGGAAGATTGCTGGGGTGTGGTCTTTTGTTTTTCTACGCTGTTTGACCTTTGAATCGGAAGAAAGAGAAACGTGGGCGGCGGGGTCCTTGCGGGCGCTTTCCCTTGTGGAGAGAGGCCACCTGCATGATGCAGGCGAGAGACACTCTGGCGGTCACGTTTTCAAATTCATCGCGTTTTCGATTTTCGGATCGGGGACGGATGTGTTTGGGACTCGTCGAGTAGGACCGGGTTTCCGCGAGGGGATTCGGTTTTGAATGTGACTAGCCGGGCTTAAGTTCTCATACAACTTGAGAGTTTGATCCTGGCTCAGAACGAACGCTGGCGGCAGGCTTAACACATGCAAGTCGAACGCCCGTAGCAATACGGGAGTGGCAGACGGGTGAGTAACGCGTGGGAACATACCCTTCGGTACGGAACAACTTGGGGAAACTTAAGCTAATACCGTATAAGCCCTCGGACTTGTTTTGGGGGGAAAGATTGATCGCCGAAGGAATGGCCCGCGTCCGATTAGCTAGTTGGTGGGGTAACGGCTCACCAAGGCGACGATCGGTAGCTGGTCTGAGAGGATGGCCAGCCACATTGGGACTGAGACACGGCCCAAACTCCTACGGGAGGCAGCAGTGGGGAATATTGGACAATGGGCGCAAGCCTGATCCAGCCATGCCGCGTGAGTGATGAAGGCCTTAGGGT
>JBBPYT010000056.1:0-2095 GCA_038199665.1 Hyphomicrobiales bacterium | reverse complement strand
GGTCTTGCCAGCACATGTTCGAGCTGCCTCCTGTTTGCGGGCACCGCCTTCATCGTGCTTCGCCATCGGCAATTCCGTCGCTACCACCTATTTGGGCGTCTTTGGCGTCAGGATTGGCCACGCTTCATCGCCCTGTGGCGCATCGGCCTGCCCATGGCGATCACGTTCGGATTCGAAACCGCGATCTTTTACGCAGCGGTGATTGTGATGGGCCTGATCGGACCGACGGCGTTGGCGGCTCATGCAATCGTGTTTCAAATCGCCACCCTCATCTTCATGGTTCCTCTCGGTCTCGGACAAGTTGCCACCGTGCGTGTCGGGCGGGCTTATGGCGCGGGAGACGGTGGGGGAGTGCGACGGGCCGGATGGTCCGCCTATGTGTTGGGAGTCGGCTTCATGGGATTGATGGCAGCCTTGATGCTGCTCGTCCCAAGGGTCCTGGTCGGGATGTTCTTGGATCTACAAGCCCCAGCCAACGCAAGAGTGGTTGACCTCAGCGTCAGGTTCCTCGCCTACGCTGCCGTTTTTCAGATCGTGGACGGTGCGCAGGCGGTCTGCGCCGGGATGCTCCGCGGCCTTCGAGACACCCGCCTTCCCATGCTGATGGCCGCCATCGGTTATTGGGGCATAGGCGCGCCTTGCGGTGCCTTCCTGGCTTTTCGCATCGGCGGCGGCGGCGTGTATCTTGGACTCGCGACAGGGCTTGCGGCCGTGGCCTCCCTTATGACCCTACGCTGGATAGGGAAGACGCGTTCGAGCTCATCACGATGAGAACTCCGGCATGGGCCGACGGCGGCGACCGGCGAACCTCGCCTCTAACCGCCATCTTCAGTGGCGGGTCTTCAACACCATCCGGCGAGCTGACATTCCGGGGTGGCCGCCGCGAAGTACCCGTGTCGAGCGTGACCGGTTTTCGGCTGCGCGACGCCATCGCCCGGCCTCCTACCTCGGCACCTAACATCTTGCCGAACTTGGCCGCATTCGCGGATGCCTGTCCTTTGGCGCCATCGTGGGGTAGCCTTCTTCGGTTCTGTCCCGATGACCGTTTAGGAACCGCCTCGAGGATGACCATACCAGCGCGACCAACGGCATGACGGCCACGGCACTCGAATCCGACGTCGTGTCCGTGGGGGCAGTCGAACTCTCCCAGGCCATCCACGCGAGGCAAATGTCCTGTGTCGAGGTGATGAATGCCTACCTTGATCAGATCGCGCGGCTCAACCCGAGCGTAAACGCCATCGTCGCACTGCAGGATCGCGAGAGCCTGCTCAAGCAGGCGGCCGCCTGCGACGCTCAACTCGCTCGTGGCGAGAGCAAAGGACCTCTCCAGGGGTTCCCTCAGGCGATCAAGGATCTTGAAGCAGTCGAGGGCATCCTGTTCACACAAGGGTCGCCCATCTTCAAGCATACCATTGCCGGTTCGGACTCCATCATGGTGGAGCGCCTGCGTCGCGCCGGCGCGATCTTTATCGGTAAGACAAATACTTCCGAGTTCGGCCTAGGCTCTCAGACCTACAATACTGTCTATGGCACGACGAAGAACGCCTATGATCGATCCCGGACCTCCGGGGGTTCCAGCGGGGGTGCCGCTGTTGCCGTCTCCCTGAGGATGCAGGTCTTTGCCGACGGGAGCGATCATGCAGGGTCCCTGCGCAATCCGCCCTCGTTCAACAATGTCTTCGGGCTGCGTACGTGCTACGGACGCATTCCGAACGAAGGCAAGGATGTCTTCACGCCGGGTCTCAGCGTGCAGGGCGCCATCGCACGCTCCCCCGCGGACATCGGGCTTATGCTCTCGGTCCAAGCCGGCTATGACCCGCGTGTACCCTTTTCAATCGATCAGGATCCGAGGCAGTTCGCGGAGCCGCTCCAGCGCGACTTCGAGGGGGTGCCCATTGCTTGGCTTGGCGACTTCGGCGGCCATCTGCCATTCGAGCCGGGTGTGCTCGACCTTGACCGGAGCGCCTTGGACGCCTTCGCTAATATCGGCTGCCGCGTGGATGATGCACGTCCGGATTTCGACATGGAAAAGCTTTGGAAGGACTGGCTGGTTCTTCGTGCTTGGCTGACCGCGTCGAGCTTGAGGCCGCTCTAT
>JBBPYT010000055.1:0-3412 GCA_038199665.1 Hyphomicrobiales bacterium | reverse complement strand
TATGTTGTCTTCGCGCAGCAGGCGGCGGACATCGTCGCGCAGATTGTCGACCTGCGTCCGAGTAACGGAGGCTGCATCCACTTCGAGCAGCAGATGTGCGCCACCCTGGAGGTCGAGCCCGAGCACGACGGTGCGCACCGGCACCGGCAGCGATCGCTCCAGTGCCGCTCGCGTTTCCACCGGCAGCAGGCTCGGGATCACGATCAACACCGCGACCAGCGTGGCGAGGATGATCGATATGACTTTCCAGGTCGCAAAACGCATCATGATTCAGGTCTTCACTGCCGAAGGCCGGGAAATTCGGTGTCGCCCGAAGGCGGGAAACCCCTGCCGGACTTGATCTCTACGCATTCCTGGTCGGCGATGTCGTCCACGCCCCGCCGAGGGATGCAGTATCGCAAATTTGGCCTCAACCGAACGGCAAGCGGTATTACCGATCAAACGTCTTCGACAAATCTGCACGTCGGGGGGACCGAGCGAACGGATCAAGGCATTGCGCCTTGATGAGCCACTCAGGCCTTGACCGGCGTTTCCTTCACCGGCTCGCCCTTGGCCCTGACTTCGGAAATCATCTGCCTCGCCAGCCTAACCTTCACGTTCGGAGCGATCTCGAGCTCGATTTCCGCGGCGTCCACGGCCTTGGTCACCTTGCCGATCAGACCACCTGTCGTCACCACCGTGTCGCCCCGGCGCACGTTGGCGATGAGTTCCTGGTGCGCTTTGGCCTTCCGCTGCTGCGGCCTCAGGAGGAGGAAATACATGATGACCAGAATGGCGCCGAACGGGGCCATCTGCAGGATCAAATCGGTACCGCCGCCCGTGGCGCCGATGGTCTGAGCGAAAGCAGGGGTGAACAAACAAAAACTCCAGGGTCGGCCAGCGCAGCCGCCCGATTGATCGCTTGCCGCGACATATACTTACTGGGACCGTGAAAGCAATGGCGAGCAATGTTCGGACGCCGGCGACGAAGCCTCGCTTGACAGTTTGCCCGGCGCGCCCGGATAAGCCTTGCACCTTCTCCCCATCGCTTGGCCGCTCACCTTGCCCACGCCCCCCGTCCCGTCTTCGTCGGCTTTGCTGGAGCGCATCGCCGACGCCCTGGAACGATTGGCCCCCGCTCCGGCGCCCAGGCCGAACTTCGACGCGGCGGACGCGTTCGTTTGGGCCGGCTCGGGGACGCTCGTTCCGGTTCAGCGCGTCAACACGGTCGACATCGCGCTCCTCCAGGGCATCGATCGCGTGCGCGATCTCCTGCTGGCCAATACGAAGCGCTTCGCGGCCGGATTGCCGGCCAACAACGCGCTTCTTTGGGGCGCCCGCGGCATGGGCAAATCATCGCTCGTCAAGGCCGCTCATGCGGCCGTCAACGCGGAGCGAGGCGGCAGCCCGGCGCTCAAGCTGGTCGAAATCCACCGCGAGGACATCAACAGCCTCCCGGCCCTCATGGCGCTGCTGCGCACCGCACCCTGCTTGTTCCTGCTCTTCTGCGACGACCTTTCGTTCGACGGCGACGACACGACCTACAAGTCTCTGAAAGCCGTGCTGGAAGGCGGCATCGAGGGCCGGCCCGCCAACGTTCTGTTCTACGCCACCTCCAACCGACGGCATCTGCTGCCGCGCGACATGATGGACAACGAGCGCGCCACGGCGATCAATCCGGGCGAGGCCATCGAAGAAAAGGTGTCGCTGTCGGACCGCTTCGGCCTGTGGCTCGGCTTCCACAAATGTTCGCAGGACGAATATCTTGATATGGTGGCCGCCTATGCGGCCCATTATGAGCTCGGCGTCAGCCGCGACGAGATTGCGCCGGACGCCCTCGAATGGGCCACGACCCGGGGCAGCCGCTCCGGCCGCACCGCATGGCAGTTTATCCAAGACCTTGCCGGTCGCATGGACAGGAGGATTGAGGCACCTTAGGCTCATCTCCGCCACGAATCGGACCGATTTCGTTGTCGAGTGCTGGGGCATGTAATGGTGCGACGTCTTTCGGGTTCCTCGATCCTGCTTGGGTGGGCCCTCTCCACCTTGGCGCTTCCCGCACCAGCCGCCGATCTGAGTGTCCCTCCGCCGCTACCCACATTCGTGGCACCCGCTCCGGTCACAAGTCCGTACGGAATTCTGTCCGAAGCGCGCCTGGGTCTTTCGGCCCATGGCGTCTACACGCGCGAGTTCGGCTCGGTGGACGTCAACGGGGAACTCCTGACCGTGAGGCCGTATACTTTCGGGACCTTCTGGGACTATTTCATCCCGAAGTTTCATCTCGGCGGCGACCTGAACACCGACGGAAAGACCAGCGAAGTCTATGCCGGCATCACCTGGCAGTTCCCGCTCTACCAGCGCTTCTTCGGGGAACTGACCTTCGGCGGCTCCTATAATGACGGCCATACCGGTCTCGTCGTATCTCCCGAATTTTCGCACGTCGGCTGCCACGAACTGTTCCGGGAATCGGCAGCGCTCGGCTATCATTTGACCGAGCACTGGAACATCATTGCCATCGCCGAGCACAACTCGAATGCCGGACTATGCAAGCATAACGAGGGCCTCACCAACATCGGGGCGCGCCTCGGCTACGTGTTCTGATCCGAACTGAGCCTGCTGGCTGCTTGGATGCGGCGACGGCCTGAGCCCAAGGGGCTGGACACGGGAAAGCGGATCACCACGATAGCGGGCGTCGGCCACGAGCCGATCGAAGACGCTTTCGCGGCTTTGAGGCAAGAAGATTTTTTCGATCGCGGGCCGTGGCTGATCCCGGGAGCCCGGTGCGCAAGACTGCCTGACGAATCCGCCTTCGAGCTTGCAACAGCGAGGGACGGCGGGCCTTTCCTTGGACCCGCCGTCTCCGATCGCACGCCCAAGCTGTGTCTCGCGGCCGGGCGGCTTTGCGGGTCGGTGCCTGTCGAGACACCGACGATCCGATATGCGTGTCAGAGCCCCGCCAGATAGTTCGTGGGATCGACCGGCTGCGAGCCCTTGCGCAGCTCGAAGTGCAGTTGTGGGGAAGCCACATTGCCGGACTGGCCGGATTTCGCGATCGTCTGCCCCCGCTTGACGGTATCCCCGCGCTTGACGTCGATCTCGCCATTGTTGGCATAGGCGGACACGAAACCATTCGGGTGCCGGATCAGGACCAGGTTGCCGTAGCCCTTCAGTTCGCTTCCGGCGTAGGCGACAACACCGCCTTCCGCCGCCTTGACCGCAGTTCCTTCGGGAACCGCGATGTTGATGCCGTCGTTGCCCCCTGCCCCACCCTTGAAGCCCTGGATGATGCGACCGCGCGCCGGCCAGCGGAACTCAGGCCCTCCGCCTGCGTCCGCGGCTGCCGCCGCAGGTGCCGAGGGCGGAACGCTCGCCGTGGGAGTCGGATCGATTGCCTTCGGATTGGCCGCTTCGGCGACCTTCTCGGCCCTGGGGG